>NZ_JBFULC010000026.1:0-113238 GCF_056400525.1 Stenotrophomonas sp. P5_A9 | reverse complement strand
GCGGGCTGGAGCCGCTGCGCATCTTTGTCCGCCGTCTGCAGCCTTATCTGCCGGGCATCCTGGCCCACTGCCGGTGGCCTCTCGGGACGAACCTGGTGGAAGGCATCAATAACAAGATCAAGGTCATCAAGCGCGTCGCCTACGGATACCGAGACGACGCGTACTTCTTCCTGAAGATCCGGGCGGCCTTCCCCGGAGTTGGGTGAAGAACCTTATTTTTCCCATGGCTCGCAAAGACGAAGTCGTCGCCGCCATTGTTAAATCCTGCCATCCTTTCCATTCCCTGAAAGAGCCTCCGCCTGAGGCTCCGATTTCATATCACAAAGATGACAGGCGCGTAGCTCGCAACAAGCAGGTCTGCAAGGCATTCCCGTCACGCGGCCACGAGTACCAAGACGATTGGAATGCCGGAGCAGTCAGTCGGGTTTCTCTATCGTTAGAAGGCTGCTTCGAATTCGGCTAAGCAAAAAAAATCCGATGCCATAGAACTGGCATCGGATCGTGAATCACATCAGCGAACGTGACACGTATTATCACGTTGCTGAAATTATTTAACGTTAGTCAACGACTCACTCGCTCAAGCGGTAAACAGCGCCTTCATCTTCTTCAGCGCGTTCGCTTCAACCTGGCGGATGCGTTCGGCCGACACGCCGTACTCGTCGGCCAGCTCCTGCAGCGTCACCTTGCTGTCCGCGTCCAGCCAGCGACGGCGGATGATGTCGCGCGAGCGCGCATCCAGTTCGGCCATGCCTTCGCGCAGCAGCTGCAGCTTGTTGTCTTCGCTGTCGGCGCGCTCGTAGGCCATCGACGGGTCTTCCGCGTCGGCCACCAGGTAGGCGGCCGGCGACGGCGGCGCGTTTTCGTTGTCTTCATCGCTGGGCGCGTCGAAACCGATATCGCGACCGGACAGGCGCGATTCCATTTCCAGCACTTCGCGCTCGGAGACGTTCAGGTCCTTGGCCACCGCGCGCACTTCGGCCGCGTTCATCCAGCCCAGGCGGGTCTTGGACTTGCGCAGGTTGAAGAACAGCTTGCGCTGCGCCTTGGTGGTGGCGACCTTGACGATGCGCCAGTTCTTGAGGATGAACTCGTGCATTTCCGCACGGATCCAGTGCACCGCGAACGACACCAGGCGCACGCCCATGTCCGGGTCGAAACGCTTCACGGCCTTCATCAGGCCGATGTTGCCTTCCTGGATGAGGTCGCCCAGCGCAAGGCCGTAGCCGTTGTAGCCACGGGCCACGTGCACCACGAAGCGCAGGTGGGAATGGACCAGTTCGCGCGCGGCGTCCAGATCCAGCTCGTCGCGGAAGCGACGGGCCAGATCCTGCTCGTCATCGACCGACAGCACCGGGATCTGGTGCACGGCACCGATGTAGGCGTCCAGCGAACCGAGCGCACTGGGAATCGGGAGATTGTTTGCCACAAGGGCAGTAGAGGTGTTCTGGCTCATAGCACTCATCTTAGCAGTCCGGCATTTGGACTGCTAAAGGGGAAAGAAGTTCCAGCGTTCTGTTCATGGGACGCTGGCACTGATCACTCGTCTAACGTACCGCGAAATGATGACAGTGGCGAGAGGGGGTGGATTGGGAAAACAATCCTTTTAAATCAATAGTTTGATCTGTTTAATGAGACGATGGAGCGTGTTTTCTGGCTGAACGGGCTCGCCGCCGTCACCCATTCAGCCGGAAAAGGTTGCCCGATGTTCAGGCACGCCGCCTCCGAAGGCCCGAGGCGATGCAGTCATGGTCGGTGGCCCCAGCCGGGCATGGCCCGGCTCTACCCACGACGTGGCCGAACGGGGACGATGGGTCGGTGGCCCCAGCCGGGCATGGCCCGGCTCTACCCACGACGTGGCCGAACGGGGACGATGGGTCGGTGGCCCCAGCCGGGCATGGCCCGGCTCTACCGACAGCAAACCGAAGCCGACCGCCGAAGCCGCCATCTCCGGTAGTGCCACGCCATGCGTGGCAGGCCAGGCAATGCCGAAGATGGATACGTGGCAGGCCAGACAATGCCGAAGCCACATGCATGGCAAGCCGGCCAACGCCAGGTGGGTCAGAAGCGCGCCAGGCATGGCCCGATCCACACCCCAACGTGATTGACCGAGGCATGGTGGTTCGGTGGCCCCAGCCGGGCATGGCCCGGCTCTACCGACAGCAAACCGAAACCGACCGCCGAAGCCGCCATCTCCGGTAGTGCCACGCCATGCGTGGCAGGCCAGTCAATGCCGAAGATGGATGCGTGGCAGGCCAGACAATGCCGAAGCCACATGCATGGCAAGCCAGCCAACGCCAGGTGGGTCAGAAGCCCAGCCCGGCATGGCCGGGATCCACGCCAACGTGATTGACCGAGGCATGGTGAGTCGGCGGCCCAGCCGGGCATGGCCCGGCTCTACCGACAGCCCACCGACGCCTAGTAATACCCCGCCATATTCAAGAAGAACCCCTTCTGGTCATACCGCAGCTCGGTCATGTCATCGCTGAACTCGGTGAAGTTGTAGCCCACTCCGACCTTGAAGTTCTCCCCTACCCGTCGATCCAGCCCCACCAGCCAGCCCTTGCGCACGCCACCGTCGCGCACCTTCAACCAGCGGTGTTCGGCCAACCCTTCCCACTTCTCGAACAGGCGATAGCGCAGCTGCAGGGCGGCGAAGTCGGCGCGGCTGTCCAGCCAGGCGCCCTCGCCGCGACCGGTGCGGTAGTCGCCCCAGCGCGAGGCCAGCTTGCCGGCCAGTTCCCAGCGCGCGCCGAGCTGGCGGATGCCTTCCAGCGACAGCACCTGCGAACGCTGGTCATACAGGTTGCCGCCTTCCTGGCCCAGCGAGGCCACGTCGTAGAGATAGGTGAACTTGCCGAAGCCCGCCCAGCCGGTGCTGTCGTGCGGACGCCAGGCGAAGCCCACGTTGGTTTCCACCAGCTTGGCATCGGCCAGCGGATTGATGCGGTCGTCGGTGTCGGCATAGTTGGCCCGCAGCGCGAAACGCCAGTCTTCGTTGAGCTTGTACAGCAGGCGGTTGGTGGTCACCCACTGCTCGCGCTGCTCGGCACCGCTGTCGCGGCGGTACTCCAGCTTGCTGCTCCACTGCGCCACCGCATCGGTACGCCCGCCACTGACGCTGTAGGCGCGGCGGTCGATACGGCCGACGGTCGAATCCAGTTCGCCATCCATGACGGTGAAGCCCAGGTTCCAGCCCTGCGCGGGATAGAAGTCCATGCCGAAGGTGTGCACCAGCCCGGCGTTGTCCTGGCGGCGATCCTTGAGGTACTGGCTTTCGTTGTAGACGTTGACCTGGTTGCTCAACCGCCAGCGCTGGCCCAGCGTCCAGCCGCTCTGCAGGCCAGTATCGAACAACGGATCGGTGCCGGTGCGATCGGTGCTGTAGCTGTAGCTGCCGTACAGGCTGTGGTCCGGGGCCATGCGGTATTCGGCATCGACCTTGGCGCCATGGCCACGGCTGCCACCACTGACTTCGGCCCCCACGCTGCTGCGGTCGCCAAACAGATAACGCGCGCCGAGGGTGAGCAGGTCGTTCTTCTCGTACGCGCCGCCGTCGTCATCCAGGGTCACCTGGCCGGTGCCGTACAGCTCCCATGACGAGCCGAAGCGCTGCCGATACCCGATCGCCGCGAGCAGCGCGGACACGTCCTGCCGTTCCTGCTCTTCGCGCACGCGGCGCAGTTCGCCGGTGAGCTGGCCGTCGTTGCCCAGCCGCCACTCGGCGGTGAGCTGGCTCTGCTCCAGCGCAAGGTCACCCTGCTCGGTGCGGGTATGCCGGCCATACAGGCTGAGATCGTCGGTGAGGTAGCCCAGGAATTCCGCACCGTATTCCTGGATCGGCTGGCCGGTGTCCTGGCGGGCTACCGAGAAGCCGGCATCCACGTCGCGCCACCACGCGCCCACGCTCCAGTCGCGGGCGGTCCAGCCCAGTTCGCGCAGGTTGGCGCGCGCTTCCACCGCGCTGGCCGTGCCCGAGCGCCGACCTTCGTACGGGTTGCGGCGGATGAAGCTCAGGCCGCCGTTGTCCGAGTAGAACACCGGTGCGGCGGTGGCGTCGGTGCGGGTCTGCTCGACCTTCAGGTAGGTGCCACGCCCGGCCTGCAGGGTCAGGTCGGCGCCCTTGAGGCTGTAGTTCTCACCGCTGCGGTTCTCGTCGATCCAGGTGCCGCCGATCGCCACGTGGTCGCCGATCCACTGCCGCCCGCGCGCACCGTAGGTGACATCGTCGCTGCTGAAGCCCAGCGGCACGTATTCGTAATCCACCAGCAGCAGCTGGTCGTAGCCATCCAGCGGCATGTCGCGGGTGATGCTGCGGACATTCTCGCGGGTGAGCTGGGCCAGCGGGCGGGTCAGGATCAGGCGGCCCTGCAGGTTGTCGATTTCGTAGTCCACGCCTTCCTGCAGGCTGGCGCGGGTTTCGGTGCGGCCGGTGGTACGGTCGCGTACTTCCAGCACCACCTGCTCCGAGCCGGGCAGCACGTCGGTGTGGCGCAGGTAGTAGAGGCTGCCGCCGGTGCCGAGGAACTCGCTGTGGCCCGGCGCGGACTGCGCCTCGGAGCCGAACAGCTTCAGCTGCGAGCGCGCATCACCCAGCGGGGTGGCGGCCAGCGAGCGCCAGTTCAACGCACCGCCGTACAGCGAGCGCACGTACTGGCCATATTCGGTGCCGGTGATGCCGGTGGCGTAGTTGCCCCACAGCGCCTGGCTCTGGTCCCAGTCCACGCGCAGGTACAGGCGCCCCTGCGTGTCCACGTCGCGGTAGGTGGTGGAATCGTCGCCGTACACCGGGTAATACAGGTCCGGGTCGAGGCGGCGGAACACGTCCTGCGCGTCGGCCTGGGTGAAATCGCGGAACAGGTACTTGAGCTCGCGGTCCTGGGTATCGGCCTGTGCGGTCACCAGGTATTTGCCGCGCATCTTGCCCTTGAGGTAGAACGCCAGCCGCCCCTCGCTGAGGAAGCCGTCGTCGTCGCGATCATCGGCGGCCAGTGGCTGCAGGTTGCCGCTGGCGCTGTTTTTGGAGACGGTGACATCGGCGATGGCGACCAGGAACAGATAGCGACCGGTGACATCCACGTCCAGCTGTCGCTGGGCCGACGGCGCATCGCGCGATTCCACGCTGACGTCGTAGCGATGCTGACCGACGGGCTCAAGGAACTCGGCGGCGAACTTCTGCTCCAGGTCGACCGGGAAGTCCTGGCCGTTGATGCGCACCCGGCTGTTCGGTTCGAGGTTGCGGCCGTACAGGCGCACGCGCGAGCCGTGGATGGGAATGTTCTGCAGGCGCAGCGTGCTCTGTCCGTAGATGCTGTTGCTCAGCTGCAGGTCCTGCGCACTGTCGCCGTCCAGTGCCTGGCCCAGGGTCTTCTGCACGTTCTCGCGGGTGATCTGCAGGCCACGGTCGAAGTCGGCCGGAGTCACCAGCTGGATGCGCTGGATGCGGGTTTCATCGAAGGACCCGCCAGCGCCGTAGGCGCGCGCGACGTAGATCAGCTCATCACCGGTGCGCAGCTTGATGTTGCCCGGCATCTCGCCGTTCCATTCGGCATCGCCGACATAGTCCGACGGCAGCGTGATACGCGCCAGCGGCGTGACCAGGTCGGTATCGGTGCCGCGGTACAGGGTGACCTCCAGTTTCTGGATGAAGGAGGCGTAGTTGTTGTAGCTGTGGAAACGCAGCGGGCGGATCACCCGGCCGTTCTCGAACGGTACCGTCGCTGCCGCCTGCACGCTCAGGCTGGGCGGCACCATGGTGGGATCTTCGGTGGCCCACACCACGCCACCGTTGGGCAGCTCGGCCATGAACTGGCCGCCCGGTGCCGCCACATCGGCCGTGGTCGCTGGCGTCAGCGGCACCGGCTCGGCTGGCGCCGGAGCGAGACGACCGGGCAACGGCAGGACCGGGGCTTCGGCGTCGTCGGCGATGCGCAGCAGCAGGCCGTCGGCGTTGCGGCAGCTCTCCGCGTCGCACTGGATGCTGGCAGGCGGTGATGCCGTTTGCGCCATCGCCGGCGCAAGGGTCAGCAGCACGGCCGCCACACCGGCGCCGGCATGACGAAGCAACAGGGTGCGAAGCGGTGTCTGGCTCAGGGTCATGTCCATGGGTCAGCGGTCCTCCCTGCGGGCAGAATCGGTGTTGGCAGGGAGCTCGGGGGGATCGTCCAGCCGCAGCTGCTGCAGCACGCTGCCGTCAGCGGCCAGCACCTCGATGCGGGTTGCGTGCGCCACCGCAGCCGGCACGCGCGCGGCCAGTGCAACCTGCAGCGCATGGGCGCGTTGGCCGGCCAGTGCTTCCTCACCGCGTGCGGCGGTGAGCAGCAGCCTGCCGCCACCGCGTGCGACCAGCGCCTGAGCGGCGGTGTCCAGCACCGGGGCACGGTCGGCCGCCAGCTGCGCACTCCCCGGCGCGAACAGCGCCTGGCCCAGTTCGATCCGCGCCGGTCGGGGCGTTGCCGTCTGGGACGGTGCCGCCGTGCTCAGCACGCCGTCGGGCATGCGCACGCCGAAGTCGAAGCGCGCCGGCAGCCCGGGGGTGATACGGCGGACCAGCGGGTTGGGCGTGGTGAACATCGCCCCGGCCGGCAGCGTGGACGGATCGACCTTGAGGATGAAGTTGCGCCCACGTGCCTGGCCGCCGAGGATGCCGACCAGGTGGTAGCGACCGAACGCATCGGTTTCCATCAGCAGGCCTTCCACCGCCGCCACGCGCACGCCGGGAATGCCGCGTTCGCCTGCATCCTGGATGCCATTGCCGTTGCGGTCATCGAACACGCTGCCGACGATCAGGCTTTCATCCAGCAGCGGATCGGTGGTGACATCCACCTCGGCCGAGGCGACGTTGCCGATGCTGCGGTTTTCGCCGTCGATGGCGGTGATGCGGTTGGTATGCACGCCGGTGCCGGTGCCCGCGCCGACGCGCAGGTAGTACACCACGGTGGCACGTTCGCCCACCGGCACGTCGATGCCGTCGATGCGCAGCGGCTGCACGCCGCTGGTGCGCGCATCGTTGTCGGCATCCTGCACCGCGAAACCGCCGCTGACGAAAGCGAAGCCAGGCGGGAGCGTATCCAGCAGCGTGGCGCCGTTGGCGTCGACCTCGCCGACGTTGTCGATGGTGACGGTGTAGCGCACAAGGTCGCCGATCTGCGCGCTGCGCTTGGCCGCCACCTTGGTCAGGCGCAGCACGGCCTGCTGGCCGGCCACGGTGACCGCGACGTTGGCCTCGGCGCACAGCGCGGTGGGGATGGACATGTCGCAGACCCGATAGCGGAAGCTGTCGGTACCGGCGAAGTTGGCGGCGGGTGTGTAGATACACAGACCATTGGTGCACTGCACGCTGCCATGCGCCGGCGCGGTGATCACCTGCAGTGAGCTCCGGTCCAGCACCGCGGTGCGGGCGCTGTCGTTGGCCATTACATCGATCTTCACCGGCCCGGATGTCTGCGCGGTCACCGCATCGTCCACCAGGGTCAGCACGTTCGGATCAACGGTGACGGTCACCGTGGCCGAGGCGCACATCGCCGGATCGGCAATATCGCAGACCTGGTAGTCAAAGCCCTGCACGCCGGAGAAATTGGCCAGTGCGGCGAAGCGGATGCGCGCACGCGGCATCACCGTGGCGGTGCCGTACGGCGGCGGCGCGGTGATGGTCACGGTGACGGTATCCGGATCGATCGGGGTGCCATTGACCCGGTCATTGCCCAGCACGTCAATCTCGATCACGCCATCCTGGGGCAGCTGGACGCGGTCATCTTCGGCGTCCACGCCCGGTGCGGCGGCGATGACGGTCACGCTCACGGTCGCGGTGTCGCACACGGTGGGCTGGTTGAGCAGGCAGATCGTGTAGGAGGTGCTGTAGCTGCCAGCGGCCAGGCCGGCGGCGACGTCCACCCAGCCGTCGGCGCTGACGCTCAGCGCGTTGGTGGCCACCGGGGCGAAGCTGACCTGTGCCGGGTCCAGCGGTGCGGTGTTGAACGTATCGTTGGTGAACACGTTCAACAGGCGCGTCTGACCCGCAGGGCCGACCGGGCCGCCGCTGTCGTCCACCGCCAACAGTGCACCGACCGCGCCCTGCACGCGCACGGTCGCAATGGCAGTGGTGCAGTTGGTGGGCACGCCGTTTTCGCACAGCTGGTAGGCCAACTGCACCTGGCCCGGCTGCACGCCGGCGGCGACCATGATCTGGCCCTGGTTGTTCATGGTGTACCCCGGCGTGCTGCCGGTCAGGCTGGCGACCACGCTGCCCACCGGCGGCGGGGAAACGTTGTTGAAGCTGTCGTTGTCCAGCACCGAGCGGGCGATGGTGCCGCCCACCGCCGGGTCCACCGGTGTGCTGGTGAAGTCGTCGTTGACCGCCAGCACCACGTTGGCTGAGCCGGACAGAGTCAGGGTGACGCTGGCATCGCCGCACTGGGTGGCATACGGCGCCGGCAGGCAGACCCGATAGGTGAAGTTCACCGGCCCGGTGGTGCCCGACGGTGGGGTGTAGCTGAAGCTGCCATCGGCGTTGAACACCAGCCCGGCGACCGCACCGCTGGTCAGCGTGTAGAGCGCACCGGCCGGGACGTTGTCGTTGAGCGATACGTTGCCGGTGCCCGGCTGGCCGGCGGGGATCGTGTAGCTGTCGTTCTGCGGTGCCGGGGTGACCACCACGGTGGCGGTGGCCGTAGCGCAGTTGCCCGGCGCGGCGGCTTCGCAGATCTGGTAGGTGAGCGTGGTAGCGCCAGAGGTGACGCCGGTGCCCACGTTGATGGTGCCATCGGAAGTGATGGTGAAGCCGGACGGCGCGCCGACCAGGCTGAGCAGCACGGTGGCCGGTAGCGGCGGGCTGACCCCGTTGAGGCGGTCGTTGGCGAGCACGCTGACGCTGGAGGTCGAACCGGTTGCCACGCCGGTGAGCACGTCATCACCGGCTACCAGGGTGCCGTTGTTGATGTTGATGGTCGCCGTGGCGGTGCCGCACACCGCCCCATAAGGTGCGGGCAGGCACGCCTGGTAAGTGAAGCCGACCGGGCTGGGCGTGCCGGCTGGCGGGGTATAGGTAAACGCACCGCTGCTGGTGAAGGCCAGCCCGGTCGGCGCCGTGCCCTGCACCGTGTAGACCGCACCGGCCGGCATGCTGTCGTTGCTGGCCACGCTGTTGCTCAGCGTCTGCCCGACCTGCACGTTGAAGGCATCGTTCTGCGGCGCCGGGCTGACGACCACGGTGATGCTGGCGGTATCGCAGTTGGCGGGCGCGGCCGCTTCGCAGATCTGGTAGGTGAGCGGGGTTGCGCCGGAGGTGACGCCGCTGGACACGCTGAGGGTGCCGGCCGGGGTGATGCTGAAACCTGCCGGTGCACCGACCAGCGTGAGCAGCACGTCGGCCGGCGCGGGCGGGGACACGCCGTTGAGGCTGTCGTTGGCCAGCACGCTGGCACCGGACGTGGTGCCGGGTGCGACCCCGGTGAGCGTGTCATCGCCGGCCACCAGCAGGCCATTGTTGATGTTGAGGGTGAGGATCGCGCGGCCGCACAGGCTGGCATTCGGCGCCGGCAGGCACACCTGGTAGGCGACGCTGACCGCACCGACCACGCCGGTGGCCGGCGTATAGGTGAACGTGCCGTTGCTGTTGAAGGTCAGTCCTGCCGGCGCGCTGTCCTGCAGGGTGAAGACCGCGCCGGCCGGCGTGTTGTCGTTGGCTGCGACGGTGTTGGACACGGTCTGCCCGGCCTGCACGGCGAAGGCGTCGTTCTGCGGTGCCGGGGTGACCACCACGGTGACGCTGGCGGTATCGCAGTTGCTCGGCGCGGCGGCTTCGCAGATCTGGTAGGTCACGGTGGTGGCGCCGGAGGTGACGCCTGCGCCCACGCTGATGGTGCCATCGGGGTTGAGGGTGAAGCCGCCCGGCGCACCGACCAGGGTCAGCAGCACGTCGGCCGCGGCCGGCGGCGATACGCCGTTGAGGCTGTCGTTGGCCAGCACGCTGGCGCCGGTGGTGGCACCCGGCAGTACACCCACCAACGTGTCATCCCCGGCACTCAGGGTGCCGTTGTTGATGTTGAGCGTGACCGTGGCGGTGCCGCACACGTTGTTGTCGGGTGCCGGCAGGCACGCGCGGTAGACGAAGGCGACCGGGCTGGCAGTGCCGACGGGCGGCGTATAGGTGAAGCTGCCATCGGGATTGAACGACAGCCCCGCCGGGGGCATGCCCTGCACGGCCCAGCTCGACCCGGCCGGCATGCTGTCGTTGCTGGCCACGCTGTTGCTCAGCGTCTGCCCGGCCTGCACCGCGAACGCGTCGTTCTGTGGCGTCGGGCTGACGATCACCGTCACCGTGGCGGTAGCGCAGTTGCCCGGCGCGGCGGCTTCGCAGATCTGGTAGGTGAGCGTGGTGGGGCCGGCGCTGACGCCGGTGGACACACTGATCGTGCCGTTGGGTGTGATCGCAAAGCCACCCGGTGCACCGACCAGGCTCAACAGCACGCTGCCGGCGGCCGGCGGCGACACGCCGTTGAGGCTGTCGTTGGCGAGCACGCTGGCCGCCGAGGCGGTCCCGGGGGCGACGCCGCTGAGCGTGTCGTTGCCGGCCAGCAGCGTGCCGGTGCCAATGCTGATGGACACGCTGGCGGTGCCGCACAGCGCCGCGTTCGGTGCCGGCAGGCAGGCCTGGTAAGTGAAGTTGACCGGGCTTGGCGTGCCGGTCGGCGGGGTATAGGTGAACGCACCGCTGCCGGTGAAGGACAGGCCGGCGGGCGCCGTGCCCTGCAACGTGTAGACCGCACCGGCGGGCATGGTGTCGTTGCCGGCCACGCTGGTGCTCAGCGTCTGCCCGGCCTGCACGGTAAAGGCGTCGTTCTGCGGCGTCGGGGTCACGATGACGGTGACGGTGGCGGTATCGCAGTTGGTCGGCGCGGCGGCTTCGCAGATCTGGTAGGTGATCGCGGTGGGCCCGGAGACCACGCCGGTGGCCACGCTGATGGTGCCGGTGGCGGTGATGGCGAAGCCGGCCGGCGCGCCGACCAGGCTGAGCACCACATCGCCCGGCAGCGGCGGACGGGTGCCGTTGAGCGTGTCGTTGGCCAGCACGCTGGCTGCCGAGGTGGTCCCGGCGGCAACGCCGCTGAGGGTGTCATCGACCGCCGCCAGCGTGCCGGCGTTGATGTTGAGGGTGACGCTGGCGACGCCGCACAGCGCCGCGTTCGGGGTCGGCAGGCAGGCCTGGTAGGTGAAGCTCACCGGGCTGGTCGTGCCCACCGCCGGGGTGTAGGTGAAGGTGCCATCGGCGTTGAAGATCAGCCCCGCCGGGGCGGTGCCCTGCACGGCCCAGCTGGACCCCGCAGGCATGTCGTCATTGGCCGCGACGTTGCCATTGCTGATCGTGCCGCCGGCCTGCACCGAATATGCATCGTTCTGCGGTGTCGGGGTGATCACCAGCGCCACCGTGGCGGTATCGCAGTTGGTCGACGCGGCGGTCTCGCAGATTTGATAGGTGAGCGTGGCCGCCCCTGCGGTCACGCCGGCCGGCACGCTGATCGTGCCATCGGCGGCGATGGCGTAGCCGGTCGGCGCACCGACCAGGGTGAGCTGCACGCTGGCCGGGGCCGGCGGGCTGACGCCATTGAGCGCATCGTTGCCCAGTACGCTCGGCGTGGTGCCACCGGCTGCAATGCCGGTGAAGCTGTCATCGCCGGCGGTCAGCGTGCCCAGGTTGACGTTCAACGTCGCCGTCGCGATGCCACACACACCGGCGTCGGGTGCGGGCAGGCAGGTCTGGTAGGTGAAGGTGACTGCCCCGGTGGTGTTCACCGGCGGGGTATAGGTGAAGGTGCCATTGGGATTGAACAGCAACCCGGCTGGCGGGGTGCCCTGCACCGCCCAGGTCGAGCCGGCGGGCATGCTGTCATTGCCCGCTACGCTGCCGTTGGCGAGGGTGCCGCCGGCCTGCACGGCGAACGCATCGTTCTGCGGCGCGGGCGTGACCACCAGCCGGATCGTGGCCGTGGCGCAGTTGATCGGCGAGGCGGCCTCGCACAGCTGATAGGTCAGCGTGGTGGCACCGGCGATGACCCCGGCCGGCACCTGCACGGTGCCATCGTTGTTGATCACGAAGCCGGCCGGTGCGCCGACCAGCAGCAGCTGCACGCTCGCCGCCGCCGGCGGGGTCACCCCATTGAGCGCATCGTTGACCAGCACGCTGGGCGTGGCCGAACCGGTGGAGATCGGCGTAGCGAACGTATCGTCATTGGCCACGATGGCGGTGACGGCGATGTTCAACGTTGCGGTGGCTGTGCCGCACACGGTGGTATCCGGTGCCGGCAGGCAGGCCTGGTAGGTGAAGGTGACCGGGCCGATGGTGCCGACCGGCGGGGTGTAGGTGAAGCTGCCGTTGCTGTTGAAGGCCAGCCCCTGTGGCGGCGATACCACGTTCCAGGTCGAGCCGGCCGGCATGTTGTCGTTGCCGGACACGGTGCCGGTATTGGCTTGTCCGGCCTGCACGGCAATCACATCGTCCACCGGGGCCGGACGCACCACCAGCGCGATGCTGGCGGTGTCGCAGTTGTTGGCCGCCGCCGTTTCGCAGAGCTGGTAGGTCAGCGTGATCGCACCGGTGGGCGCGCTGGCGGCCACCGCTACCGTGCCGTTGGGATTGATCGTGAAGCCGGTCGGCGCACCGACCAGCGACAGCGACACATTCGCCGGCGCCGGCGGGCTCACGCCGTTGAGCGCGTCGTTGCCCAGCACGCTGGGCGTGCTGCTGCCGGGTGCGATCGGTAGGAAGCTGTCGTCGTTGGCGACCAGCGTCCCGTTGTTGATGTTCAACGTCACCGTCGCCGTGCCGCAGACCGCCGCGTTCGGTGCAGGCAGGCAGGCGCGATAGTCGAAGCTGGCCGGGCTGGTCGTGCCGGCCGGCGGCGTATAGCTGAAGCTGCCATCGCCATTGAGCGTCACCCCGGCCGGCAACGTGCCCTGCACCGTGTAGAGCGCGCCGATCGGCAGGTTGTCGTTGGCGGCGACGCTGCCACTGACGGTCTGCCCGGCCTGCACGGCGAAGGCATCATTGACCGGTGCCGGGGCGACGATCAGCGCGATGCTGGCGGTATCGCAGTTGGTCGACGCGGCCGCCTCGCAGATCTGGTAGGTGAGCGTGGTCGCACCGGCGGCGGTCCCGGCAGACACGCTCACCGTGCCATCGCCGGCGATGCTGAAGCCGGTCGGCGCGCCGACCAGCGACAGCACCACCTCGGTGGCCAGCGGCGTGGTGCCGTTGAGGGTGTCGTTGCCAAGGACGCTCGGCGAAGGCGCGCCCGGCGCGATCGGCGTGGGGAAGGTGTCGTCGACGGCCACCAGCGTGCCGCTGTTGACGTTGAGCGTGGCCGTGGCGGTGGCGCAGACGCCCGCATCCGGCGCAGGCAGGCAGACCTGATAGGTGAAGCTCACCGCGCCGCTGAAGCCGGCCGGCGGCGTATAGGTCAGCGTGCCGTCGGTGGCCAGCACCAGGCCGGTCGGCACGGTGCCCACCACCTCGAAGCGCGCACCGACCGGTGCGTTGTCGTTGGTGGCCACCGAGCTGTTGAGCACCTGCCCGGCCGGCGTAGACAGCGCGTCGTCCACTGCCGAGGGCGCCACCAGCAGGCGGATCGTGGCGGTGGTGCAGTTGGCCGGTGCCGCTGCTTCGCACAGCTGGTAGATCAGGTTCTTCACCCCGGCCGCGGTACCGGCCGCCACTGTCACCGCGCCTTCGGGGGTGATGCCCAGCCCGGCCGGCGCGCCCTGCAGGGTCAGCAGCACATCGGCCGCCGCCGGCGGGATGGTGCCGTTGAGCGAATCGTTGGCCAGCACCGAGGGGGTGCTGCCACCGCTGACCGGATTGATCGGGGTACTGCTGAAGTCATCGTTGATCGCCGCGAGCGTGCCGGCGGTGACGTTGAGGGTGGCGCGCGCGGTCGCGCACAGCGCCGCATTCGGTGCCGGCAGGCAGACCTGGTAATCGAAGCCCACCGCGCCGGTGGTGCCGACCGGCGGCACATAGCTGAAGCTGCCCGACGCGCTGAAGGTCAGCCCGGGCGGCGCGGCGCTGGTCACGGTGAACAGTGCGCCGGCGGGCACGTTGTCGTTGTCGCCCACGTTGCCGTTGAGCGCCTGCCCGGCCGCGGTGGAATAGGTGTCGTTGCTCGCCGACGGGGTCACGACCAGGCGGATGGTCGCGCTGGCGCAGTTGCTCGGCAGCACGCTCTGGCAGACCTGGTAGGCCAACACGGTGGCGCCGCCGACCGCACCGGCAGGCACCTGCAGCAGGCCGTTGGCATCCAGCGCGTAGCCCGCCGGCGCACCGACCAGACTCAGGATCACGCTGCTGGCCGCTGGCGGGGTGACGCCATCGAGGGTGTCGTTGAGCAGCACGCTGGTGCCGCTGCTATTGCCGGGCGTGAGCGGGGTGGCGGTGAAATCATCGTCCCGTGCCACCAGGGTGCCGGCGTTGACGTTGATGGTGGCGCTGGCCGTGCTGCACTGGGCGTTGTCCGGCGCAGGCAGACACACCTGGTAGGTGAAACCGACCGGCCCGGTAACGCCAGCCGGTGGGGTGTACAGGAACGTGCCATCCGGGCCGAACTGCAGGCCCGCCGGAACGGCACCGGTGACACTGAAGACCGCACCGGCCGGCGCATTGTCGTTGCTGCCGACATTGCCGGCCAGCAACTGCCCGGCCGGCGTGGAGAACACGTCGGCGGCTGCCGACGGGGAGACCACCAGGCGCATCTGCGCCGAATCGCAATTGGTCGGCAACGCAGCCTCGCACAGCTGATAGGTCAGCGTGACCGCACCGGCCGGCACGCCGCTGGCGATGGTCAATGTGCCATCGGCCGCCAGGGTGTAGCCCGATGGCGCGCCTACCAGGCTCAGCAGGACGTCGGCCGAGGCCGGCGGCACGGTGCCGTTGAGGCTGTCGTTGTTGAGGACCGATGCGGTGCTGCCGCCCGTGGCGGGATTGATCGGCGTGGCGCGGACGTCATCGTCGTTGGCGACCAGGGTGCCGGCGTTGACGTTGACGGTGACCGTGGCCCCGGCGCACACGCTGGTGTCAGGCGCCGGCAGGCAGGCCTGGTAGGCGAAGGTGACCGCGCCCTGGATGCCCGCCGGCGGCGTGTAGGTGAAGCCACCGGTGGGATTGAACACCAGCCCGGCCGGGGCGGTGCCGCTGAGGCTGAAGGTGGCATTGGCAGGCACGTTGTCGTTGCCGGCCACGCTGCCGGTCAGTGCAACACCCACCGGCGTACTGAAGGTGTCGTTGACCGCAACCGGCGCCAGCAGCAGGCGCACCGCCGCCGTAGTGCAGTTGCCGGGCAGCGCGGCTTCGCACAACTGATAGGAGAAATCGACCGCGCCGGCCGCCGCACCGCCGGGTACCGAAATCGTGCCGTTGCTGTTGAGCACATACCCCGCCGGCGCACCGATGAGGGACAGGATCACATCGGCAGGCGCAGGCGGAATCGCGCCATTGAGGGTGTCGTTGCCCAGCACGCTGTTGGTGGTGCCGCCGCTGGCCGGGTTGATGATCGCCGCGCGGAAATCGTCATCGTTGGCCACCAGGGTGCCGGCGTTGACGTTGAGGGTGACCGTGGCGCTATCGCAGACACCCGCCAGCGGCGCGGCCAGGCACGCCTGATAGAGGAACGTGGTGGTACCGGTGTACTGCGCTGGCGGCGTATAGGTGAAGCTGCCATCGGTGTTGAACACCAGGCCCGGCGGCACTGCGCCGGTGGTGGCGAAGGTGGTACCGGCAGCGATGTTGTCATTGACCGCCACAGTGCCGTTGAGCGCTGTACCCACTTGCGTGGTGAATGCATCGGCCACCGCATCGGGGGCGATCACCACGGCGATGGTCGCGGTGGTGCAGTTGCCGGTGCCGGCCTGGCACAGCTGGTAGGTCAGGCCGACGGGGCCGGCCGGCGCACCGGCGGGCACCTGCAACTGGCCGTTGGGTTCGAGCGTGTAACCGGCCGGCGGTGCATTGATCAACGACAGCGTGGCCTGCGCCGGCAGGATGGCGACGCCGTTGAGGGTGTCGTTGGCCAGCACGCTGGCGGTCAGCCCACCTGCACCGGTCAGCGGCGCGCTGCTGAAGTCATCGTTGCCGGCGACGATCGCGCCGGGGCTGACGTTGATCGTCACCGACGCGGCGTCGCAGACCGACGCATCCGGTGCCGGCAGGCACACCTGGTAACGGAAGCTGTCCGGCCCGGTGTAGGCCGACTGCGCGGTATAGCTGAAGCTGCCATCGGCGTTGACGCCCACGCTGCCATGCGCGGCCCCGGCCAGCAGGCTGAACTGCGCACCGGCAGGCACGTTGTCATTGCCGGCCACGGTGCCGGTCAACGCGATGCCCGCCGTGGCAGCGAACGTGTCATCGACCGCATCGGGGGCGATCACCAACTGCACATTGGCCGTGGCGCAGTTGCCCGGCGTGGCCTGTTCGCAGAGCTGGTAACTGAAGGTCACCTCGCCGGCCGCCGCGCCGCCCGGAATCACGACCTGTCCAGCGGCGTTGACGGTGTAGCCGGCCGGCGCACCGGTGAGCACCAGGCTGACCGTGCCCGGCACCACCGCCGCACCGTTGAGGGTGTCATTGGCCAGCAGACTGGCCGGGCTGGTCGCACCGGGCTGCAGCGGCGTGGCGAAGGTGTCGTTCACCGCGACGATCACGTTGCCCTGCACGTTGACGCTGACCGTGGCGGTATCGCACACGCTGTTGTTCGGTGCCGGCAGACACACCTGGTAGGTGAAGCTGTCCGGCCCGGTGTTGGCGTTGGTGGGGGTGTAGGTGAAGGTACCATCGGCATTGACCACGGCCGTGCCGCGCGTCGGTGCGATGCCGAGCGTGTAGGTGGAACCGCTGGCGATGGTGTCGTTGCCGGCCAGGCTGCCAGTCGCCGGCTGACCGCCGCCCGGCGTGGTGACCGTGTCGTTCACCGCATCGGGGCTGATGACCAGAGTGGCGGCGGCGGTGGCGCAGTTGGCCGGCAGCGCGATCTCGCAGAAGCGGTAGGTCAGCGCCAGAGGACCGGCGGCCGCCGTGGCCGGCACCTGGATCGTGCCGTTGGGGTTGATCGCAACACCGGCCGGCGCACCGACCAGGCTCAGCGTGACCTGCGCGGTGGGCACCGCACCGCCATTGAAGGTGTCGTTGCCGAGCACGCTCGGGGTGATGCCACCGGCGCCGGGCGGGATCGGCGTGGCGAAGGTGTCATCGACCGCGACCAGCGCATTGGCATTGACCACGATCGACGCGGTCGCCGTCGCGCACACGCCACCGTTCGGTGCCGGCAGGCAGACCTGGTACTGGAAGGAGGTTGCCGCGGCGATGCCGCCGGCAGGTGCATAGGCGAAGCTGCCGTCGCTGTTGAGGGTGAGCCCGGCCGGCGGCGTACCGGTCACGCTGAACTGCGCACCGGCCGGTGCGTTGTCGTTGCCGGCCACGGTGCCGCTCAACGACGGCGCGCCACCGGTGGCGTTGAAGCTGTCGTTCGCCGCCGTGGGACCGATGACGACACTGGCGATGGCGGTGGCGCAGTTGGACGGCGAGGCGTTCTCGCAGATCTGGTAGGTCAGGCTGGTCGCGCCCGCCGTCGCCCCCGCGGGTACCGCAATCACACCGGCGCCGTTGATGGTGAAGCCGGCCGGCGCATTCTGCAGCGAGATGATCAGGTTGGCACCGTTCACCGGCGCGCCGTTGAGCGTGTCGTTGGCCAGCACCGTCGGCGTGTTGCCGCCGGTGGTCGAGGAGATGGGCGTGGCGAAGGTATCGTTGTTGGCCACCAGCGCGTTGGGCTGCACCGGCACCGCCGGCGTGGTGGCGGTGTTGTCGCCCGGGGTCGGATCGGTCGTGCCTGGCGGCAGCACCAGCGCCACGCTGTTGGCCGGCACCGTGGCCGGCGTGGCGGTCGGTGCGGTGGCATTGACCAGCAGCACCACGCTGTCCCCCACGGCCACGTTGACCTGCACGTTGATCGCGTTGCCGGTGCCGTTGGACTGCGCGCATGACGATGCCGCAGTGGCGCCCTGGCAGGTCCAGCCGACATTGGTGAGCAACGCGGACACGTTGTCGACCACGCCGACGGCCGACGCTGCCGACGGCCCGGCGTTGTTGATCTGGATGCGGTACTGCACGGCCCCGCCCGCGGCGACCGGGCTGGCGCTGAGCAGCGTCTTGGTCACGCTCAACTGCGCCTGCAGCGCCAGTGCGTTGGTATCGGTGGCGCTGTTGTTGCCCGGCGTGGGATCGGACACATCCGTCGGCGCCGTCACGCTGGCCGTGTTGTTGAGTGGGTTGGGGTAACCCTGCGCCAGTAGCGGCGGCGGCAGCAGCACCATCAACAGGGCCATCGCGCATGCGATGCGGGCCGATGCCCTGCCTGCCCTGCCCTGCTTGCCGGTTGCTGCCATGCGCTCATCCTCGAAAGCGTTCGCCCTGCCCTTGCGGGCCGGTCGGTCACGATGATCCTGTCCATCCCCAGCGCGAGGTCATCCCCGCGCCCACTGCACTGCCACCGCGCGCGTCAGTACGCGCCCGGGTTGCTGCTGAAACTCACCGGCACACTGATCGTTGCCTGCCCGCCATTGATCAGGTTCACCCCGACGTTGACCGCGCCATCGCCCACCGCCCCACCCGTGGCCACCGCGCAGGCGCTGCCGGTGGAGGCACTGCAGGTCCACGCGCCACGCAGCGTGGTGCCGTTGGGCAGGGTGTCGGTGACCACCGCATTGGTGACCGCATCGGGACCGCCATTGCTCACCAGCAGCGTGTAGGTCGCCGTGCCACCCGGCGTGTAGCTACCGCTGCCATCGCTTTTGGTGATCGACAGATCGGCCTGCCGCGTTCGATTGGTGATGCGGCACACCAGGGTGACCGCGGTGGCGGTCATCGCCGGCGCCTGCAGGGTGAAGCTGCCGCCGGTGCCGGAGGACACCACCGCGTTGTTCTGGTCCAGGCACTGCCAACTGCTGGCGTAGCGCGTGAGCGTGGTGCCGGCAGCCGCCGCCTCGGCCAGCGCGTAGCTGCCGCCGGGTACGGTGATGACCGCGGCAGTGGCACCGTTGTTGCCGACGTTGCTCGCAGAGCCGACGGTGCTGCCGTTGTAGGAGATGGACAGGTTGAAGCGCCCGGTGTCGCTGGTCGGCTGCAGGTCTTTGACCAGCTGCAGGGTGGCCGCGCACGCCTGGGTCACGCCTTCCACAGTGAACACCGCCTGGCCGATACGGATGCCCAGCAGCGCCAGCAGGTTGTCCACCAGCCCGCCCAGCAGTGCGGTCAGCACGGGGGTGACCAGGGCGTTGACCTGCGTGCGGATCGGCGTCAGCAGCGCGTTGACGATGCCGTTGACCAGGTCGGCCACCGGCAGCGGCAAGGCGATGCCGGCCAGCAGCGTCACCGTCGGATTGCCGCTGGTCACCTGGATGCTCAGCGAGTTGACCAGCGTGGAGACCATCGTCGCGGCGCTGACCGTCCCGGCGGTGAGCGTGCGGGTCTGTGGGTACGGGCCGGTGAAGCTCGCGCTCTGCAGGCCCGGCGTCGCGGTGGCGTAACTGCGGATGGTCACCGTCAGTGGCACGGTCACGTCGGCGATGGGGGTCAGGATGCCGAGGACGTTGGCCGACACCCGCACGCTCACGCTCAGCGAGGTCAGCGTCGCCGCGCTCAGCGCGGTCGAGGTCAGCACCGTGCTGCGGTTGAAGAAGGTCGCATCGCTGATCTGACCGACATACAGGTTCACCAAACCGGGGCGCGCCTGCAGCGTGACCGCATTGCCCACCAGGTTGATCGCCGAGATCGAGCCTTCGGCCCGGGCCACGTCGGCGTACACCTGCAGGTGCAGCACGCTGGCGCTGATGCTGGTGTTGGACAACGACACCCCCAGCAGATTGAGCCCGCTGAGCGCGGCGCTGAGGGTGCCGGTGTTCAGGCCCTGCACAAGGTCGAGGTCGAGCTTGATGCGGATCGCCGCGCTGTGGAATGCCGCACCGACCGCGCCGCAGGTGTAGACCGGCGGCTCCACCACCTGCAGCCACAACCGCACGTTGGCCACGCCATTGAGGCCGAGCGCGGCGGTGTTGACGGTGATCGGCGTGGGCGTGGTCAACACGTTGCGGAAGTTGTACAGCTGCACGCCGCCGGTCAGCAGGTCGAGCACGTTCAAGTTCACCGTGGCCAGCGAGCCGGTGGGCAACGCGATCTGCAGCAGGTCGGCCAGGCGGATGCTGCCGGAGGTACCGGCCACGCCCAGCGGCAGCGCGTTGAGGACGTTGGCCGCCGCGGTCTGGCCGTCGGCCTGCAGCACCTGCACCATCGCCGCGCGCAACTGGCCCAGGCTGATGCTGGCGTTGAGCACCTGGCTGGGATCGCTGACCACCACGCCGCCGTTGAGCTGGGTCAGCAGCGCGTTGAGGTTGATTCTGGCGCCGGCCAGGTTGTTCCAGTCGGCCACGCTCAGGTTGACCGTCGTGCCCGGCAGCAGCGCGCCGAACAACAGATTGAGAACAGGGCTCTGGGTCGAATCGACCGAGGCCAGCCGGGGCCCGGCGCTGACGCAGGCACCGGCCGTACAGGCGGACTGCGCCTGCGCACGGCCCAGGCATGAAAGCACCGCCAGTATTGCGATCAGCACCCATGCCTGCCATCGCAATGACGAAACTTTCACGCCTTTCACATTAACCATACGTGCGTCCCCGCCGATTTTGAGCAGCGGCCGACCGTGGCGATGGATTTATTCCGTCGCCGTTCTGATCGTCAGCTGCCGGTGTCGTTTCCCGCTTGGGAATCCGTTTATGTCCGGTTCGGGACGATTAATGCGGGGTAACTAAAAGCCCGTCAAATCAAGGCGGCGTGAAACACGGGGGAAGCGACGCTTGCCGGCGGGTCAGCGTCCAACCATTCCCCCTGCTGCAGCAGCAAGCGGAAGCAGTTCTGTACACAGGACAAAAGAATTGCTTTCAGGGAAGCCGTGCTTACCTAACAGGGAAAGGGGGCAGTAAATGCAGGCGATGTGCGACAGAATCCGGCGGGCCCGATTAACGGCTGGCCTGTCCCAGACACAGTTGGCGTTGGAAACCGGCGTGCGCCGTAGCGCCGTGGCGCAATGGGAACGGGAAGGCGGCACATCCCCGAGCGTCCAACATCTTTCACGCGTCGCAATTGTGACGCAAGTCCATTTTGAATGGTTGGCCACAGGGCGCGGTCCCGGCCGTCCCGACGATGGCGCCGAACTGCCGCTCCCCGAGCCGGTGCCGGTGGAGGCGGCACGCACCGTCCAGGAAACCGAGATTCTCTCGCTGCTGCGACGGATGCCGGCGCGCAAACGCCAGGTGGCGCGCGCGATCATGGAAATGCTGACCGATTGAGATAATCGTCGCGGCGTGGTGATCGCCGCGCATCACGGCCGTCGGCCGGGGGCCAGCGCGGGTTACAGCGCCGCGCGCGGCGGCAAGGACCAGTCGATCGCGGTCTGCCCACGGCGCTGCAGGTACGCGTTGGCCATCGAGAAGTGATGGCAGCCGAGGAAGCCGCGGTGCGCCGACAGCGGCGACGGATGCGGCGCCTTGAGCACGCGGTGGCGACCGGTGTCGATCACCTTGCCCTTCTGCTGCGCGTAACTGCCCCACAGCATGAACACCAGGCCCTCGCGCTCGCGGTTGAGGGTGTCCACGACGTGGTCGGTGAACCCTTCCCAGCCGCGCTTCTGGTGCGCGCCGGCCTGCCCCTCTTCCACGGTGAGCACCGCATTGAGCAGCAGTACACCCTGGCGCGCCCACGGCAGCAGACACCCGTGGTCCGGGCGCGGGATGCCCAGGTCGGCCTCCAGTTCCTTGTAGATGTTGAGCAGCGACGGCGGCACCGGCACGCCGGGCATCACCGAGAAACTCAGGCCATGGGCCTGCCCAACACCGTGATACGGATCCTGGCCGAGAATCACCACCTTGACCTGCTCGAACGGGGTGGCGTCAAAGGCCGCGAATATCTGCGGGCCGGGCGGGAATACATGCGCACCGGACGCCTTGCGCTGGCGCAGGAAGCTGGACAGCTCACGCATCTCCGGACGCAGCAGCCACGCGCCAATACGGGCCTTCCAGCTCGGTTCGAGCTGGATGCTCGAGGTTGCCTCGTCGTTCATCGCACCACGGGTTTGTCGTTGAGCCGGGCCAGGCGCAGCTGGAACAGCACCTTGGTCACCAGCAGGCGTTCTTCGATCGGCTTCTGCACCAGATCGTTGGCACCGGCCTGCAGCAGGCCGGACTGGTTGAGCGGGTTGCCGTCGCCGGTCATCACCAGCACCGGCAGGCGGCGCTTGCCGTAGCCGAAGTCCACGCGCACGCGCTCGACAACATCCAGGCCGCTGAGCTCACCCTTGAGGGTGACGTCGGTAAGCACCAGGTCGATGCGGTGGCTGCTGCGCCCGAGCGATTCGGCGGTGAGCAGCGCGAAGGCCTCTTCGGCGGTCATCACGTGCAGCACGCGCAGGCCCTGGCGTTCGAGCATGCGCTTGGTCGCCTCGGCAACCACGCGGCTGTCCTCGACATACAGGATGGTCGCGCCGGGAATGGTCTCCGGCTGCACGTAGCCACGGATGAAGGTGGCCAGCGCTTCATGCCCCAGTGCCTTGTCGAAATAGTCGGTGACGTATTCGGTGAAGCGGCGTTGCTCCAGGTGCTGCTGCGCATCGCCGGACACCACGATCACCGGCACATAGGCCTGCCCGGCGGTTTCGCGCACCAGACGTGCCAGCGCCAGGCCATCGCCGTCGCTGAGCGTGAGCGAGGTGGTGACCAGGTTCACCGGCCCGGCCGCCAGCGCGCTGCGCGCCTCTTCGATGCTTGCGCAGCCCACCACGTCCACGTCCGGCAGTTCGCGTTGCAGCACATCGGCAATCAACTTGCGGACCAGCTTGGAACCGTCGACCACCATCACGCGCGGTGCATCGTCGACCAGGTGCTTCAGGGCTTGCGGGCGCATGCGGGCCTCAGGTTTCGGTCGGTCGGGTCTGGCGCAGGAAATGCCCCGTCACCAGCCACGCGCCCAGCCAGCCCAGCACCACGGTGCCGACCAGCACGAACGATGAATGCAGCAGGTCCAACCCATGCAGCACGAACGGGCTGGCATAACTTTCCGACAACGCGGCCAGCGGCGGGCGCAGCGCCAGCCCGGCCACGCCGATCAGGCCCAACGCCAGTGCACCGGCGCCCAGTCCGTACCACGCGCCCAGGTACAGGAACGGGCGGCGGATGAAGCCATCGCTGGCGCCCAGCAGCTGCAGCACGCCGATCTCGTCGCGGCGCGCCTGGATGTCCAGCCGCACGGTATTGCCCACCACCAGCGCCGCGCCCAGGCCCAGCAGCACCGACAGCACCTGCACCAGCCGCGTGCCAAAGCCCAGCCAGGCGTCCAGGCGCCTGCGCCACAGCGCATCGTGCTGGACCAGGTCGGCCTGTGGCAGGCCCTCCAGCGAGGTGGCCAGGCGCGCATCATCGGTGCCGGCGGTCGGGGTCACGATCAGCAGGGTAGGCAGAGGATTGTCGTGCAGCGCATCGATCGCCTCACCCAGCCCGGCCCCTTCACGCAGTTCCTGCAGCCCCTGCTCGGGGGTCTGCACGGTGACGTTGGCCACGTCGGCACGACCGCGCAGCGAATCGGCCACCTGCCCGGCCGCCGCTGCGGCAACGTCCGGCTTGAGGAACAGGTTGATGTCGCGCGACTGCTGCACGCTGCCGGCGAAATGCGTGAGGTTGTCCAGCGCGATCGACAGGCCCAGCGGCAACGCCAGGGCCAGCGCCATCACCATGATGGTGAGCAGCGTCGCCCACGGCTTGCGCCAGGCGCGGCCCAGGCTGAACACCACGCTGTGGCCATGGTGGTGCAACCACACGCCCAGGCGCGACGGCGCCGCGGCTTCCTTGTTGAGGGGTGCGTTCATTCGGCCAGGTCCTGCGGCGAGATGTCGTCGATCAGCTTGCCGTGGTCCAGGATCAGCACGCGCTTGCGCATGTGCCGCAGCAGCGCCAGGTCATGGCTGACGACCAGCACGCTGGTGCCGCGATCGGGCAGCTCGGCGAACAGCGCCATGATTTCCGCCGCCAGGGTCGGATCGAGATTGCCGGTGGG
The DNA here is from genome assembly GCF_056400525.1 of Stenotrophomonas sp. P5_A9. Taxonomy (NCBI): domain Bacteria; kingdom Pseudomonadati; phylum Pseudomonadota; class Gammaproteobacteria; order Lysobacterales; family Lysobacteraceae; genus Stenotrophomonas; species Stenotrophomonas sp. P5_A9. The sequence goes on along the minus strand of NZ_JBFULC010000026.1, from coordinate 89,108 downwards.
TTCGTCGGCAACCAGCAGCTTGGGCTCGCTGACAATCGCGCGGGCGATGCCGACGCGCTGCTGCTCGCCAGCCGACAGCTGCGAGGGCAGTGCCTTTTCGCGGTGGCCCAGGCCCATGCGTTCAAGCACCGAGCGCACGCGCTTGCCGATGTCGGCGCGGCGGGTGCCGCGCAGGATCAGCGGCAACGCCACGTTCTCGGCGATGCTGCGGTCCATCAGCAGGCGGTGGTCCTGGTAGACCGCCCCCACCTGCCGCCGGTGCCGCGGAATATTGCCACCCCGCACCTTCAGCAGGTTGCGCTCATCGAAGATCACCGCGCCACGGCTGGGCCGCTCGTCGAGGTGGATCAACTTGAGCAGGGTGCTCTTGCCCGCACCGGAGTGACCGGTGACGAACAGCATTTCGCCGGGGGCGACATCAAAGCTGACGTCGACCAGGGCCTGGTGGCCGCCGGCATACTGTTTGCTGACATTGTCAAAACGCAGGACGCTCATCCCCTGATTATGCAGGACGAGGGTGACGACGTGCAGGTGGGGATGCATCGGTCGTGCCGGCCATTGGCCGGGGGACGCGACATCGCATTGGCGCTGTCGCCCCACGGTTGGCTGCGCCAACCGTGGGCCCCGCAGTATCAGCACCGGATCCCCGTCGCTTCGCGACAGCCCCCCTACCAAGGGGGCGGGACCTCGGACCGCGCAGGTCAGGCGTCAGGTCTTACGAACCGGACAGCATCCGGCGGATCTTGCGACCGATGCGGGTCAGGAAGGACGCGCTCGGATCGGCCGCCGGCGTGCCGCGCATCGGCTTGGCCGCCACCTGCACCGGCGTCACCGGGCCGGTCGCTGCCGCACCCTCGGCGCCTTCGACCGGACGGCCGTTGCGACGACGACGACGCTTGCGCGGCGCGCGCTCACCGTCCACGGCCGGACTGCCTTCGGCAGTCGGGGCAGCGGTCGGGGCCGCAGTCGGCGCAACCTGCGGCGCGGCCTCGGCATCGGCCACGACGACCGGTGCCTCACCTTCCACGCGCGGCTTGCGCTCACGGCGCGGCTTGCCATCGGCACTGCGCTCACCGGGCGCGCGGCGCTCGCCACGGCCGGCGGCCGGCTTGCCGCCGCGGCCGCTGCTGCTGCCACCGCCACGACGCTGTTCTTCCGCCGCACGCGCTTCGCGCGCTTCACGGAAGATCTGGCCAACGCTCTCGTTCTCGTCGTCGCCTTCCTCGCCCGGCGCGGCGGGTGCGCGTGCGGCGCGCGGCAGCGAGGTCAGGATCTCGCTGGTCACCGGCTCGACCGGGATCTTCTGCTCGATGTAGGCCTCGATGTCCGGCAGGCCCATCGCATAGCGCTCGCAGGCGAAGCTGATCGCATCGCCTTCCTCGCCCAGGCGTGCGGTACGGCCGATGCGGTGCACGTAGTCTTCGGCGTCGAAGGGCAGGTCGTAGTTGTAGACGTACTTGATGCCGTCGATGTGCAGGCCGCGCGCGGCCACGTCGGTGGCCACCAGGATTTCCAGCTGGCCCTTCTGGAAGCGGTTTAGCAGGCTCTCACGCTTCTTCTGCGGCACATCGCCGGACAGCACGCCGACGCGGTAGCCGGCCTTTTCCAGCGACCGGGCAACACGCTCGACGAACACCTTGGTGTTGACGAAGACCATCGTGCGCGCGCCTTCGCTGCGCGACAGCAGGCCCAGCAGCAGCGGGATCTTCTCTTCGTCGGCCGGGAAGTAGATGCGCTGGCGCACGCGGGCGGCGGTGATCGACTCGCTCTCCACCACCAGCTTCTGCGGCTCGTTCATGTGCTCGTAGGCCAGCTCCAGCACGCGGTGGCTGAGCGTGGCGCTGAACAGCAGCGTCTGGCGCGTGGAGCGCTCGGGCATGCGCCGCAGCAGGAAGCGGATGTCCTTGATGAAGCCCAGGTCGAACATGCGGTCGGCTTCATCGAGCACGCAGATTTCGCAGGCGTGCAGCGAGACCACCTTGTGCTGCTTGACGTAGTCGATCAGGCGGCCCGGGGTGGCGATGATCACGTCCACGCCCTGCTGCAGGATCTCGCGCTGCTTGTCGTAATCCACGCCGCCGTAGACCAGCGCAAAGCGCAGGCCCAGGTCCGAACCGAACTTGACCGCATCCTTGTGGATCTGGATGGCCAGTTCGCGGGTCGGGGCCAGGATCAGCGCGCGCGGGTCTTCGGGCTTGCGGTCGGCCAGTGCCGGGCGGGTCAGCAGGCGGTTCACCACCGCGACCAGGAAGGCCAGCGTCTTGCCGGTACCGGTCTGTGCCTGGCCGGCGACGTCGCCGCCGGGCAGTGCGACCGGCAGGGTCAGCGCCTGGATGGGCGTGCAACGGGTGAATCCGGCTCCTTCAAGGCCGGCCTGCAGGGCCGGATGCAGCTCGAAGGAGGAAAAGGTCAAATCGGTCAGCGGTTTGTCGCTCATGTGTCCGTCTTGGTAAGGCCTGCCCGGCAGCGGTGCGCGGGAGGCTTGCAATCTTGGGGGGCACCGTCGCCATTGCGGGCCCTGCGCCGGGGTCGGCGGGGCCGGACCATCGGGTCCTGGGGCGCCGCACAGTGAGGCAGTTTAGCGCAATGTCGGCGCCAAACCGGGCTCTGCCGTCGCAGCCGGCTGCGAGACAGCGGCACCGGGACCGGACCTGGCCGTGGCTGATCGGGCCCAAGAGGGCACTTCTCACTGGTTTCACCGCGCCTGCCGCCAGTTGAACGGGACGCGCGCTTCCGCTGGTACTGCCTCTCCAGTACCCACATATCCTCTTCAGTTGCCCGATTAAACCGGGACGCCAATCACAGGATGCTTGGTTCCACCCCTCCCCTGCCCGCCTGCGACGTTAGCGGTACACTGCCCGCCGTGAGCGACCAGGCATCCACCTGGCGCACCGCTGACCGCCTGTGCGGTCACGAGGCAGCAGACGCGGACGGCACCGGTCGGTGGCGTCCAACTTCAACCTCCTCCGGCCCGGCCGGGTGCATTTCCAGACGAGAGACCAAGATGAGCGACAAGGTTGTACATGTCAGCACCGCTGACTTCCAAAGCGCAGTACTGGATTCCAAAGAGCCGGTGCTGGTCGATTTCTGGGCCGAATGGTGTGGCCCCTGCAAGATGATCGCCCCGGCGCTGGACGAGCTGGCCGACGCTTACAACGGGCGCGCCAAGATCGCCAAGGTCAACGTCGACGAACAGCGCGAACTGGCCGCCAAGTACCACGTGCGCTCGATCCCGATGCTGCTGGTCTTCAAGAACGGCGAAGTCCAGGCGCAGCAGGTTGGCGCGGTGGGCAAGGCCCAGCTCGCCGGCATGCTGGACAAGGCCCTGGCCTGACCCTGGCAGGCAGCCGGCCCCCTCCGGCTGCCACGCGGGCCTGCGCCCGCATGAATGACCCTGCCCCGCCCGGCTTGCGCGCTGCCGCGAGCCGGTGTTAGTGTCGGCATATCCGGCCGCATTCGCGCGCCGCATCTTCTGGACGTTGTTTCCTTCCAGATCCTTTCCCAACGTTCGCCGCCCTGCCGGGCGCTCGCACCTTCTAGCGAGGAATCCAGCACTTGTCCGATATCACTACTTCCGAACCCGGGAGCGCCGACGCGCCTGCCGAGAAGCGCGTGCGCAAGCCGCGCGTCGCCAAGGCCGCCGCCAACACCGCTGCCGAAACCGGTTCTTCTCCCACGCATCAATCCGCCCTGCCCCTGGCTGCCGCGCCTGACGCGCCGGCGCCGGTCGCCGCGCCGTCGGCACCGCAGCAGGCACCTGCCCCCCACGCTGGCGAATCCTCGTCCGGCCAGGGCGGTGCGCAGCAGGACACCGGCGACGGTGGCCAGCGCAACCACAACGGCAACGGCAACGGCAACAACGCGCCCAAGGGCGGGCAGAACCCGTACCAGGGTCAAGGCCAAGGTCAGAACCAGGGCCAAGGCCAAGGTCAGGGCCAGGGCAACCGCCGCGACCGTTTCCGCAATCGCCGTGACCGCAGCCGCGGTGGCGATCGCTACAACGATGACGGCATGCCGCAGGACAACAACGAACCGCAGCAGCCGTTCGTGCGCAGCCAGCAGGCCAACGTGCCTGAAGGCTTCCCGGTCTATTCGCTGAGCGACCTCAAGCGGATGCCGGCGCAGAAGCTGCTGGAAATCGCCGAGCAGCTGCAGATCTCCGAAGGCGTGGCGCGTGCCCGCAAGCAGGACGTGATCTTCGCCCTGCTCAAGGTGCTCACCCGCCACGGCGACGGCGTCGCCGCCGACGGCGTGCTGGAAATCCTGCCCGACGGCTTCGGCTTCCTGCGCGCGGCCGAAGCCAGCTACCTGGCCGGCCCGGACGATACCTACATTTCGCCCAGCCAGATCCGCCGCTTCAACCTGCGTACCGGCGACCACCTGTCCGGCCGCATCCGCTTCCCGAAGGATGGCGAGCGTTACTTCGCGCTGTCGATCGTGGACACCATCAACGGTGAGCCGCTGGAAGCGTCCAAGAACAAGGTGCTGTTCGAGAACCTCACCCCGCTGTTCCCGCGCAAGCGCTTCACCCTGGAACGTGGCAACGGTTCGTCCGAAGACATCACCGGCCGCATCCTCGATCTGATGGCACCGCAGGGCAAGGGTCAGCGTTCGCTGATCGTCTCCCAGCCCAAGGCCGGTAAGACGATGATGATGCAGCAGGTGGCCACGGCGATCACCACCAATCATCCGGACGTGCACCTGATCGTGCTGCTGATCGACGAGCGCCCGGAAGAAGTGACCGAAATGCAGCGCACAGTGCGCGGCGAAGTCATCAGCTCCACCTTCGACGAGCCGGCCGCCCGTCACGTGCAGGTCGCCGAAATGGTGATCGAGCGTGCCAAGCGCCTGGTCGAGCACAAGAAAGACGTGGTGATCCTGCTCGACTCGATCACCCGCCTGGCACGTGCCTACAACAACGTGGTGCCCAGCTCCGGCAAGGTGCTTACCGGTGGTGTGGACGCCAACGCCCTGCACCGTCCGAAGCGCTTCTTCGGCGCGGCGCGTAACGTGGAGGAAGGCGGCAGCCTGACCATCATCGCCACCGCGCTGGTCGATACCGGCAGCAAGATGGACGAGGTGATCTACGAAGAGTTCAAGGGCACCGGCAACAGCGAAGTGCACCTGAGCCGTCGCATCTCTGAAAAGCGCGTGTTCCCGGCGATCGACATCAACCGCTCGGGCACCCGTCGCGAAGACCTGCTGATCGAACCGGAACTGCTGCAGAAGATCTGGATCCTGCGCAAGCTGTTGCATCCGATGGATGAAATGGCGGCAATGGAATTCCTGCTCGACAAGATGAAGAACACCAAGTCCAACGACGAGTTCTTCGGTTCGATGAAGCGCTGATCGGCGCGGCATCGAGATAGAAAAAGGCCCCGCACTGCGGGGCCTTTTTCGTCGCGCGGGGTAGAGCCGAGCCATGCTCGGCTGCTCTCCCATCCGGCATGAAACCAACCGGGGTAGAGCCGAGCCATGCTCGGCTGCTCTCCGATCCGGCACGAAACGAACCAGGGTAGAGCCGAGCCATGCTCGGCTGCTCTCCGATCCGGCATGAAACGCCGGTGGTGCAGAGGCCATCCTGGGCCGCCAGCCGAGCATGGCTCGGCTCTACCGTTGCTTCACGGGCAGCTGACCGCGCCCTCCACCTTGTCCGCATCCACCGACACCCGCACCTGGGTGAACGCTGCAGCAAACGGTTTGTCCGCACTCACCACGAACGGGGCTTCCACCGCGCCCAGGTCCACGCCGTATTTGGCGAAGCACGCCAGCGGCACGGTCACCGTCTGCTTCTGCCCCGGCATCAGTTTGGCCAGCAGCGGCGCGATATCCACCCCGCCCTCGCAGCCGGTACCGCACTGCATGGTCACCTTCACCGGCAAGGCCGGCCGCTGCACCAGCTGCACATCGAACTGCAACGCGCCGTGGTTGCGCGCCAGTGCGCCGAGGTTGCGGCGCGAGGTACTGCGGGCGATGAGCTGCGCCGGCGCCAGCCACGTGATCTCCTTGGCGTCCTGCTGGGTGTTCACCTGCACGGTGCGCACTTGCACCACGGGCGCTGCGGTCGGCCACCGCAGCGTGGCATTGAGATCATTGCCCAGCGGCTGGGTGGCGCCGGCGGCGGCAACGTGCAGCGAGAACGGCGGCGTGTCGGCGCGGTTGAAGATCGGCAGCGTCGTCACGTCGCCGCAGTTGTCCGGGTTGGCTTCGGGCAGGCGCGCGACATTCCCTGACGCACCGTAATGCAGGCCATAGCCCAGCGTGAACAGCGGCGGCTGCTTGGGATCCGGTCGGTCGATCGGCGCCGGGCACGGCACGCCCGGCCACGGGAAGCTCAGCCGGCCACGGAAATCATGCGCCGCCTTGCCGTCCTTGCCGGCCACCAGCACGTCGGTGACGCCCTTGCCCTCGGTGCCGGGCAGCCATGCTGCCACGAAGGCCTGCGACAGGTTGAGCAGGTCGTTGGTGTACATCGGGCGGCCGGAGAAATACACGGTCACCACCGGCTTGCCGGTCGCCGTGGCCGCGCGCAGCACGGCCAGATCCTGCGGGTAGACGCGGCTGTGGCTGACCGAATCGGAGGACAGGATGTCACCATTGGTTTCCGCATACGGTGTCTCCCCGACCACCGCGACCACGACGTCGAACTGCCCGGCATCCAGCCCGGTGCCATCGGCGCTGTAGGTCACCTGCTGCGCGCCCAGCGCGGCACGCAACCCACCGAGTACCGAATCGGCATTCGGGAAATCGGCGTTGGTGTTCTCCGTGCCCTGCCAGGTCAGCGACCAGCCACCGGCCTGGTCGGACAGGCTGTCGGCGCTCTTGCCCACCACCAGCACCCGCGCATCGCGGCGCAGCGGCAGCACCTTGTCCTGGTTCTTCAGCAGCACCAGCGACTCGCGCACCGCGCGGCGCGCCAATGCACGGTCCTGCACGGCGTTGGCATCCCCGGCATGGCGGCTGTCCGAGGGTTTGTGCTCGAACAATCCGGCGCGCAGCTTCACCCGCAGGATGCGGGTGACCGCATCGTCGATGCGTGCCATCGGAATCTCACCGCGCTGCACCTGCGCGGTGGTGTTGGCGATGAACGCCTTCCAGTCGTCGGGCACCATCACCATGTCGATGCCGGCATTGATCGCCTGGGCGCAGCTGTCGTTGCGGCAGCCGGGTACCTGCGCGATGCCGTTCCAGTCGGACACCACGAACCCGTCGAAGCCCATCTTGCCCTTCAACGCATCGGTGAGCAGTGCCTTGCTGCCGTGCATCTTGCCGTAGTCGACGCGGCCGGCACGGTCATTCCAGCTGTTGAACGAGGCCATCACCGTCTGCACGCCTTCACCGAGCGCACCGTAATACCCCTGGCCGTGCACGTTGATCATGGCCGCCTTGTCGAGCAGTGCTTCGCCCTGGTCGCGGCCGTTGTCGGTGGCGCCATCGCCGATGTAATGCTTGGCCGTCGCCACTACGTTGGCATCGTCGGCGAAGCGACCCTGCGCGCCCTTGACGTAGGCACGCGCGTACTCGCGCACCACGGCGGGATCGGAGGAGAAGCTCTCGTAGGTGCGGCCCCAGCGTGGGTCGTGGGCCACGGCCAGGGTGGGCGCGAACACCCAGTCGATGCCGGTGGCGCGGGTGGCGCGTGCGGTGGCCTGGCCGATGCGCTCGACCAGCTCGGCATCGCCGGCCGCGCCCAGGCCGATGTTGTGCGGGAACAGCGTCGCGCCGTAGACGTTGTTGTGCCCATGCACCGCATCGGTGCCCCAGATCACCGGAACCGGCGTGCGTGCGTCGGTGGCCAGCGAGGCCGCGCGGTAGGCATCGGCCAGCTGCAGCCACTGCGCCACCGTGGCGTGCTTGTCCATGCCCGGCCACGAGCCGCCGCCGTTGAGCACCGAGCCGATGTAGTACTGGCGGACCTGCTCGGGGGTGATGGTCTTGATCTCGGCCTGGGTCATCTGCCCGATCTTCTGCGCCAGGGTCATCTGCGCCAGGATCTGCTGCACGCGCGCTTCGATGGCGGCATCCGGCGTGATCGCGCTGGTCACCCGCGGCCAGTCCTTGAGCGTCTCGCCAGTGGCAGGCGCGGCGGCGACCGATGCGGCCAGGGCCAACAGCAGGCAGGTACCAAGGATGGTCTTGTTGGGGCTGTTCACTGACATCTACCTCCGGTGGGAATGACGCGCGATCGGGGTCGGCGCTGCCGCCGTCGGCCGCGCTGCGCGGCGCGCAGCACGTCGTGTCGACAACATTTGGATCGGTTCAACGCCCCTGGCTGACAGCGCTGTCATACAAAGCACGGCCATTGCTGTCAACCGCGCAGCGTCGCCATGGCGACGTCGGTCCCGCACCAGCAGGGGCTGGCGCTCAAACGCATGCGTGGATCAGGCTGTCAGTGTTGCGATGCCGCACGAAATCGACGGGTGCGCCACAAGCCATCGCGGCATGGCAACATCCGCCTGCATCGGCAACACCGTTTCGACACCGCCGCACTACCATCGGCCTCTGCCGACCTGCTCCCACATAGGATCCACCGCACCATGCGTAGTCGAATCGAGGATGTCGCCGCGGTTGCGGGCGTTTCGATCAAGACCGTGTCCCGCGTGCTCAACAACGAGCCCAACGTGCGCACCGAAACCCGCGAGCGCGTGGCCGCGGCAGTGGCGCGGTTGGGCTACAAGCCCAACCTGTCCGCGCGCAGCCTGGCCGGGCAGCGCTCCTACGCATTGGCGCTGGTTTACAACAATCCCTCGCGCAATTACCTGATGGAAATCCAGAACGGCATGCTGGAAGCCTGCCACGCCAGCCACTACAACCTGATACTGGGGCCGGTGGGCGTCGGCCGCAGCACCCTGCCCGACCTGGCGGCGCTGTTCGAGAACTCGCGTCCCGATGGCGTGGTGCTGATCCCGCCGCTGACCGACGATGCGGTGGTGCTGGCCTACCTGGAAGAGCACGAGATCCCGTTCGCCAGCATTGCCCCGCGCCATCCGGAAGGCCGCATCGGCGTGCGCATGGACGAGACCACCGCCGTGGTCGAGCTGATCGGCCATCTGGTTGCACAAGGCCACCGCCGCATTGCGCATATCAAGGGGCCGCGCGCGCACGGCGCCTGCCAGTGGCGCCTGGCCGGCTATCGCCAGGCACTGCGCGAACATGGCATCGCCTACGACCCGGCGCTGGTGGCCAGCGGGCAGTTCTCGTTCGAATCCGGCATCGAGGCGGCCAACGCGCTGCTCGACCTGCCGCAACCACCGACGGCGATCTTCGCCGCCAACGACGACATGGCGGCCGCGGTCTATCGCGTGGCCGGCCAACGGGGCCTGCGCGTCCCCAGGGACCTGTCGGTCTGCGGCTTCGACGACACGCCCATTGCCGGGCACATCTACCCGGCGCTGACCACCGTGCGGCAGCCCACCTCACGCATGGGCACGCTGGCTACCGAGCAGCTGATCGAGCGCATCCGCAGCCCGGACGGCGGCCGCATGGTCACCGTGGACCATGCGGTGCTCGTGCGTGAATCCACCCACGCACCGCGCCGCCGCTGAGCAGTGCGGCACCGCTAGGGGGAAAGGCGCGAACCCCGCCACGCGTAAAAGACGATGTACAGGTAGCACAGCATCGGCAGCAGGAACGACAGCTGCAGGCCGTGGTGGTCGGCCACCCAGCCCATCGCCAGCGGAACCACCGCACCGCCCACGATGGCCATCACCAGCAGGCTGGAGCCCTTGCCGGTCAACGCGCCCAGCCGCGCGATGGCGAGCGCGAAGATGGTCGGGAACATGATCGAGTTGAACAGCCCGATGCTGACCACCGCCCACTTGGCCAACCCGCCACCGGCCAGCATGGTGACCGCCAGCAGCGCCATCACCACCAGCGCGAAGATGCCCAGCAGGCGGCGCGGGTCGAGCCGTGCCAGCAGCACGGTGCCGACCAGGCGCCCCACCAGCGCACCGCCCCAGTACAACGACACATACCGGGTGGCTTCCTGTTCGGTGAGCCCTTCGCCGATGCCCGGCATCGACAGGAAGTTGACCAGCACGCTGCCGATGGATACCTCGGCGCCCACGTAGAAGAAGATCGCCAGCACGCCGTAGCGCAGGTGCGGATGCCGCAGCGCGTCGCGGATGCGCCCGCCGGTGGCGCCTTCTTCCACGCCCGGGATGGCCGGCAGGCGGAACATCCAGATGGCTGCGGCCAGCACGAACAGCGCCACCGCCAGGCCGAAGTACGGCAGTTGCACCGACTGCGCTTCGGCGGCGCGGTAAGCCAGCGCCTCTGCCTGCGGCAGCAGCGCCAGGGCTTCATCGGTGCGCGGTTCGGCCGACAGGATCAGCAGACCGCCAAACAGCGGCGCCAGCGTGGTGCCCAGTGCATTCATCGACTGCGCCAGCGTCAGCCGGCTGGACGCGGTCTGCTCCGGTCCCAGCAGCGCCACGTACGGGTTGGCCGCTACCTGCAGCACGGTGATGCCGGTGGCGAGCACGAACAACGCCGCCAGGAACAACCCGTACACATGCGCATGCGCAGCCGGCCAGAACAGCAGCGCGCCCACGCCGGCAATGGCCAGCCCGGCCACGATGCCGCGCTTGTAGCCCACCGCCGCGACCAACCGCCCTGCCGGCAGCGACATCAGGAAGTACGCACCAAAGAACGTGAACTGCACCAGCATCGCCTGCACCCAGGTGAGCGCGAAGGCGGCCTTGAGGTGCGGAATGAGGATGTCGTTGAGGCAGGTCAGGAAGCCCCACATGAAGAAGATCGCGGTGACCACCGTCAGCGCCACGCGGTTGCTTTGCACGTGTTGCCCACGCACTGCAGCAGGGTTGTCCATTGCATGTCCTTGTTGAAGGGTATGCCAGCCATTCGGCGGCCACACATGGAACCCGCTTCGTCATCGATTGTCCAGCGCTGTCACCGGACGGGACATGGGCGGCAAAGGCGGCCTGCTTCGGGCATCCGCGCAGTTTCGTTCTGCACTGCACAACGCGGCCTGCATGCTGCAGCGGCCGCACGGGATACCGCAGGAAACACACCGCAGGCCCTGCGCCACGGTGCTTTACCGGTGGTCGATACGGCCCGGATGACAGCGCTGGACGTGGCGCCCGTGCCGGGCGGATCCGCAATGGCAGGGTCGTTTGTTGACAACGCTGTCAACGATGGCCCCCAATCCGGCCCGTGTGCGGTTGAACCGTGCCATCACGCCGTAGGACGCCATTATCGATTTCCCTGGGGAGGGAGCTTTCATGAAGACGTACAAGGTCGTACCCCGCAAGGCGATGCTCACTTCCGCGCTGCTGGCCGTGCTGGCCAGCCCTGCCTGGGCGCAGGATCCGACCCGCCCGGCCACGGGGGAGGCGCCCGACCCGGCCACGCTGGACGCGGTGCAGGTCACCGGCATCCGCGGCAGCCTCACCTCGTCGATGAACCTCAAGCGCGACAGCCAGGGCGTGGTCGACGGTATCGTCGCCGAAGACATCGGCAAGTTCCCCGATACCAACCTGGCCGAATCGCTGCAGCGCATCAGCGGCGTATCGATCGACCGCACCTCCAGCGGCGAAGGCTCCAAGGTGACCGTGCGCGGCATCGGCCCGGACTTCAACCTGGTGCTGCTCAACGGCCGCCAGATGCCGTCCTCCAACCTCGGCAACGGCGGTGGCGGACTGTCCGGCTCGCGCTCGTTCGACTTCGCCAACATCGCCTCCGAGTCGATCTCGGCGGTGGAGGTGTACAAGACCACCTGCGCCGACAATCCCACCGGCGGCATCGGCGCCACCATCGACATCAAGACGATGCGTCCGCTGGAATCCGAGCCGGTGATCAGCCTCGGCCTGAAGGCGGTCAACGACAGCTCCAACGACAACCTGCCGCGTACCCTGCAGGGCTCCAGCGTCACCGGCGAACTGTCGGGCATCTTCAGCCAGCGCTACGCCGACGACCGCTTCGGCGTGACCCTGAGCGGTAGCTACCAGGAGCGCGACTCCGGCTTCAACCAGGCCACCGTGGCCGAAGGCTGGGCCACCTTCTACGGCAATGAAAGCAGCGACTGGCGCGCCCTGCCGCAGCCGGGCCAAGGCTACGCGGACCGCATCCAGAACCGCCCCGGCCCCACCGATGTGTACGCGCGCCCGCAGAACACCGCCTACAACGTCAATGGCGTGCAGCGCCAGCGCACCAACGGCCAGGCAACCTTGCAGTGGAAGCCAGCGGACAACATCACCACCACGCTCGATTACACCTACGTGGAAAACAAGGTGCAGCAGCAGCGCAGCGAACTCTCGGTGTGGTTCAACTACGGGCCCGGCGACAGCACCTGGACCAACGGCCCGATATCGGCGCCGATCATCTACAGCGAGGACATGACCAACTCGGACGTGTCGATGGGCGGCATGAAGCTGGCCACCAAGAACACCATGGACTCGCTCGGCTTCAACGTGGACTGGGAAGTGAACGACGCGCTGGACCTGTCCTTCGACGTCCACAACTCCACCGCCGAATCCCAGCCGGACGGCCCGTACGGCTCTGCTGGCGTACTCGGCGTGGCCGCCTTCGTGCGCGGCAAGACCACGGTGGATTACAGCGGCGACCTGCCGATCATCAACATCGCGCTGCCGCCGGGCGGCGTGCAGGCCGCCGATGCGCTGGTCACCGGTTCGGTGTTCCAGAACAGCTACAACAAATCCAAGGTGCAGCAGTACCAGGGCCGCGGTACGTTCAAGTTCGCCGACTATTCCGCGCTGGACTTCGGCGTAGGCCACACCAAGGTGGAAAACCGCTCGGCCTCGGCGATCATGCAGCGCGACACGTGGGGCGGCCTGGGCAGTCCGGCCGACTACGATGACAACATCTTGTACGCCGATGACATGGCCAGGTACTTCGATGCGTTCTCCGGCCACAGCGATCCGCGCCTGACCGGGCAGTTCCTGGTATTCGACTTCGACCGCCTGCGCGAGCGCGCCGGCCAGGTCGCCGCCAACGGCGAGCCGCCCTGCCCCACCTGCTACCTGGCGCCCACCGAGTACACCGAAGACATCCGCACCACCGAAACCTCCAAGAGCGCCTACCTGCAGTACCGCACCACCGTCGACGGGTCGATGCCGCTGCATGTGGCCGCCGGCGTGCGCTACGAGCAGACCGAGGTGGAATCGACCGCGCTGGTGCGCGTACCGACCAGCATCAACTGGGGCTCGGCCAATGAGTTCAACCTGGGCTACGCCGCCGAGGGCACCTTCATCGGCGGCAAGGGCAAGTACGACTACGTGCTGCCCAACGTGGACCTGAAGCTGGACCTGTCCGAAACACTCGCGCTGCGCGGCAGCTACAGCCGCAGCATCGGCCGGCCCGGCTGGACCCAGATCGACAGCGGTCGGCGCTTCGACAACATCGTGCGCACCCAGGGCGGCACCGGCTCACGCGGCAACCCGGCCCTGGAGCCGCTGCTGTCGGACAACTTCGACCTGTCGCTGGAGTGGTACTACGGCCAATCCAGTTACGCCTCGGTCGGCTTCTTCCGCAAGAACATCAAGAACTTCATCAGCAACACCATCGTGCGCGACAACAGCGCCGGGCTGCATACGCCGGTGGGCGGCACCTACTGGAACGAGGCATTGGCATCGGGCTGCGGCGTCACCGACATGCCGTGCATCCGCGATTACATCTTTGCCAACCACGACGGCGATCCGGGCGTGACTGCCACCGGCACCAACTCGGCCGGGCAGCGCACCGGCACCATCGTCGGCCAGCCCGGCGACCCGGTGGCCGGGTTCGACATCACCGTGCCGGCCAACCAGCGTTCGGACCACCTGGACGGCTGGGAACTCAGCGTGCAGCAGTTGTTCGGGCAGACCGGTTTCGGCCTGGCCGCCAACTACACCAAGGTGAAGTCCGGGCTGACCTTCGACAACCTGAGCCTGGGCGACCAGTACCCGATGATCGGCCTGAGCGATTCGGCCAACCTGGTGCTGTTCTACGAGAAGTACAACTGGCAGGTGCGTGCGGCCTACAACTGGCGCGACACGTTCCTCAACGGCATCGGTGGCCAGGGCCCGAACCCCAACTACACAGATGCCTATGGCCAGCTGGATCTGAACATCAGCTACGCGGTCAGCGACCAGCTCACCCTGAGCGTGGAAGCGATCAACCTCACCGACGAAACCATGCGCACTTACTCGCGCCACACCAACATGCTGCGCTACGCCACCCAGACCGGCCCGCGTTACATGTTCGGCGTGCGCTACAAGTTCTGATCCCACCCGGGCCGCCCGTCGGTCGGCCGCTCCATACGAGCGGCCGCTCCGCCTTGCGATCGGTCGCTTCACGCGCCTGCCGTGCGCTACGGTGGGCGCCATCCCCTCCATCCCCCGAGGATGTCCATGTCCACCCTGCCCGGCCCGATCGACGAGATCCCGGATCTGGATCCGGCGCAACTGCCCGCGCTGCTGCCGTCGTGGACCACCCCGAAGGTGCTGCGCGGACTGGTCGCCCACTGGCCGATGGTGGCCGCCGCGCGTGACTCGGCGGCGTCCGCGGTGGGCCATCTCAAGCAGTTCGACCATGGCCAGATGCCGGTCACCGCCACCACGGCCGCACCGCAGGCGCAGGGCCGGATCTTCTACAACGCGGACATGAGCGGCTTCAACTTCCGCCGCGAGCAGATCGCGCTGAAGGTAGTGCTGGACACGCTGCTCAAATACCAGGGCGAAGCGGCCCCGCCCACCATCTACGTCGCCTCCACCACGCTCGACAGTTTCCTGCCCGGCTTCGCGGCGGCCAATCCGCTCGCGCTCGGCGTGCACGATCCATTGACCAGCATCTGGATCGGCAACCGCTCGCGCATCGCCGCCCACCAGGACGTGCCGGACAACCTGGCCTGCGTGGCGGCCGGGCGGCGCCGGGTGACGCTGTTCCCACCCGGGCAGATCGACAACCTGTACATCGGGCCGCTGGACTTCACCCCGGCCGGCCAGGCGGTCAGCCTGGTCGACTTCGCCGCGCCGGACCTGCAGCGCTTCCCGCGCTTCCCCCAGGCGCTCGCACAGGCCCAGGTCGCCGAGCTGGGCCCGGGCGATGCGGTGTTCATTCCCTCGTTGTGGTGGCACCACATGGAAGGCCTGGAGGCGTTCAACGTTCTGGTCAACACCTGGTGGCGACCGGTACCGGCGTGGATGGATGCACCGATGAATGCCCTGATGCTGGCGATGTTGGCCCTGCGCGAGCTGCCACCCACGCAACGCGCGCACTGGCGGGAGATGTTCGATCACTACGTGTTCGAGGCCGACGAGGGAACCCGCGCGCATATTCCCGCACACGTGCGCGGCGTGCTGGCACCGCTGGATGCCAGCACGGCCGGCAACGTGCGCAGCGTGCTGCGCAAGCGCCTGGAGCGCTGAGTGCTGCGACACGCAACCGCTTCACCCACGCGGCTGCGGAATCCGCAATAATCCGCGCCGTGACCGTAGTCCGCCCGGGAGCGGGGAAATCGTGCGCTCCTGATTGCTCCACCGTTGCCGTTCCATCCGTCCCTCGGCTGGCGCTGCACCCTGCCAGTCTGAACGCCCCCATGCGCCCGTTTTCGACCCGCCTCAACCTCGGCAAGCTGATCCTTGCCCTGGCCCTGCTCAGTGCCCTGATCGCGCTGGCCAACACGCTGCACGCCAGTTACCGGGTGCAGCGCGAGCAGTTGATCGGCAATACCCTGGAAGCCAATCGGGTGTATGCCAGCAAGCTGGCCGAGACCACCCAGAACTTCATCCAGTCCGCGCAGCAGCAGCTGGCCTACAGCGCCACCACGCTGGGCCAGCGCGCGCACGACCGCAGCGAACTTGAAGCCGAGGCGGCGCGCCTGCAGCTGCAGACCAACAGTTTCAATTCGGTGCTGATCGTGGACCCGGCCGGCACCGTGCTGGCTACCTCGCCGCAGAGCCTGGCCCTGCAGGGCGTGGTGCTCAACAGCCGCGGCAACAAGGAAGCGCTGGCGCGGCGCATGCCGTTCATCAGCGATCCCTACCAGTCCGCCACGGGACGGCTGCTGGTGGCGATCTCGCACCCGATCTTCAGCGCGCAGGGCCAGTACAAGGGCTACGTCAGCGGCACCATCTACCTGCGCGAGCGCAGCATCCTGCAGACGCTGCTGGGCAAGCACTACTACCGCGATGGCTCCTACCTGTACGTGGTCGACCGCAACGGCCGCATCCTGTACCACATCGAGCCGGCCCGGGTCGGTCAGGTCGCGATGGAAAACCCGGTGGTGCAGGCGGTCAGCAAGGGCCACTCCGGCGCCCAGCATGTGCGCAACAGCCACGGCGTGCAGATGCTGGCCGGCTATGCGCCGGTGCCGATCGTCGGCTGGGGTGTGGTTGCCCAGCGTCCGACCGAGGCGACGCTGTCGGCGCTGTCCACGCTGATGGCAGCGGTGATCTGGAACGCCATACCGCTGGGCGTGCTGTCGCTGCTGATCACCTGGTGGTTTGCCCGGCGCATCTCGCTGCCGCTGTGGCAGCTGGCGCGCAACGTGCAGAACCGCGACACCGGCATCGCCATCCGCCATGTCAGCAGCATCCGCGCCTGGTACTACGAAGTGGCACAGCTCAAGCAGGCGCTGCTGTACAGCTTCAACCTGCTGCAGGACCGTATCGGCAAGCTCAACCGTGCCAGCATGACCGACCCGCTCACCGGCCTGCAGAACCGGCGCGGGCTGCAGCAGGGGCTGGAGGACTGGCAGGCGCGCGGGCAGCCGTTCGGGATCATCGCGCTGGACATCGACCGCTTCAAGACCATCAACGACCGCTTCGGGCATGCGGTGGGCGACGCGGTGATCCTGCGCATCGCGCAGCTGATGCGCGACGATTCGCGCGATACCGACCTGCTGTGCCGCAACGGCGGCGAGGAATTCCTGATCCTGCTGCCGGGCATCGACACCGAGGCCTCGGTACGCATCGCCGAGCGCCTGCGCCGGCAGGTGGCGGCCGAGGTGTTCGAAGAGGTCGGCTCGGTCACGGTGTCACTCGGCGTGGCTCACTACCCCAGCTACCACGACGACCCGCTGCAGGCGCTGCGACTTGCCGACAAGGCGCTGTACATGGCCAAGGAACAGGGCCGCAACCGCACGGTGGTGTACCCGCAAGCGTGAGGATGCGGGCGGCGCCGGGGCCACCTCGGCGCCGCTGATCCACAGCGACGCCGACGACGGCGGCTCAGCCCTGGCCGAGCACCGTCTTGAGTACCGGGCCGCGGGTGTCGCCGGCCACATACACGCCGTCACCCAGCGCGTCCGGCGCTACCGTCACGCGCTCGGGCTGCTGCCACGCCGCCCGCTGGCGCGGGCCGGGCAGGTACGGTTCCCATGCGGGAACGTCACCCGAGGGACGCTGGTCGGCGTAGCGCACCGGGAACCGCACCACCCAGGTCTCGCGATCGGCCAATGGGCCCTGCGTGGGGATGCGGAACTGCCAGTCACGGACGGCCTGGATGGCACTGTTGGCAAATGCAGTGCGGACCGTGTCGAGCTGGCGCGGTGGCACCAGCACGCGCAGGTTGACCTGCTCGGCGGCGACATTGCGCACCTTGCCATCGCGGCCCACCTGGATCAGCAGGAACACGTCGGCGGCGGCACCGCGACCGGCGGTGCGCACCGGATAGGTCGGCACCGAACCGCTCAGCCGCGCCGGCCGGGTCAGGTCGTCTTCCCGATAGTCCATGAAACTGGCGCTGCGGATCTCGATCCGTGCACTGCCATCGCCCTGGACCTTGCCGACCACGCGCAGCGAGACCGGCGTGGTGATGGGCACCGCCTTTCCATCCTGCAGCGTCGGCTCGAATTCCCAGCCGGCCATCGATTCCTTGACGAAGCCGACCACGCCGGCGGGGATCGCGTCCTGCTGGTCCAGACGCACCGCAACTACCCGGCCGTCGGCACCGATGTCCAGGCTGCCCTTGATGCGCATGCTCGATTCCACCTGGTCCTGCAGCGCCCGCATGCTTGGCGCTGCCACGACCCCCTCGACCATGCCGGCCACGCTCGCCACGCCCAGCCCGAAGGCCAACATCCAACGCAATGATGACTGCATCTTCATGACTCCTTGTCCTGATGGGACGGCCAGCCTAGCAAAGCGTGCCGGTCAATTCTGCGACAGCGACGCGGCGCCAGTCGATGCGTATGCCGACCGCATCCCGTCGGATCAGCCGCCGAGCGGGGTCAGCAGTTGCGGGCCCTTGCTTGCGGCATCGGCCATGAAAACGCCGCCGGCCGGCAGCAGATCGGCATTGGCATCGGCGCCCAGCGCCTTGTCCGCGCGCCACTGGGCCTGCTGGCGCGGTCCAGGGATATAGGCATCCCACTTGCCGTAGCGCATCTCTTCACCATGGAAGGCGAAGGTGACCGGCACGCGTACGGTCCAGCTCGCGTCCTCCTTGTGCTCCCCGGTGGTGGGTGCCTTGAAGGTCCATTTGCGCGCGGCCGCCATCGAGACCCGGGACAGCTTGTCGCGCATCTGGCGCATGGCGGCCTCATTGGCAATCACGCGCAGGTTGACCTGCTCTGTCGCCACGTCCATGACCTTGCCATCGCGGCCCACCTGTACCAGCAACAGAACGTCGCCGCGTCCGCCGGCACGATAGACGTCTTCCGGATACGCCGGCGGGGGCATCTTCAGCCGGGTCACGTCGTCTGTGGCGGTGGGGTCGTACTGCTGGAAACTGGCGGCAAGCAGCGTCACCTGCTGGCCGCCATCGGGATTGATCCTGCCGCCCAGGCGAAGACTGACCGGGCTGCGCGCCTTGACCGCCTGCCCATCGACCAGCACCGGCTGGAACCGCCAGGCCTGCACCGCGCCCTCGACAAACCGGGCGATGGCATCGTTGACCTGGCCGCGCTTGTCGATCTGGAACGCCTCGACCTGGCCATCCGTGCCGATATCGATCTGGCCAGTGAGCACCATGCTGGCCTCGGCTTGCTGACGCACCTCCCGCCGCGATTGCGAGGCTGCATCGGGGACCATGGACATACCGACACCGCCGACGGCGAGGGCCAGCGCAAGAATATGGAATGAACGCATCGCACCTGCTCCTTGTGGATGCACCGAAGCGTAGCGCAGGCAGGCACTGCCGGCCAATCATGCCAACCTATGGCTGGCCGCATAAGGCGGGGTATCGGGAAAATCGCCCGTCGCGAAGCGCGCCTGCAGGCCCTGCCACCACGCCGGGTCGAACAGATGCCCGAAGCGCTCGCGCACGGCGGCCAGCTCGGCTGCCGGCAAGCCCATGAACATCCAGAAGCGCTCGGGGAAGACATCCCGCGGCCCGATCTGGAACCACGGCTCGTCGGCCAAGGCGTCTTCTTCGTTGCGCGGCGTCGGCCACGCGCGGAAGTTGCAGTCGCTGACCAGGCACAGCTCGTCGTAGTCGTAGAACACCGCGCGCCCATGGCGCGACACGCCGAAGTTCTTGGGCAGCATGTCGCCGGGGAAAATGTTGTTGCGCGCCATGTCGGTAATGGCCTGCGCATAGTCCAGCGCGGCGTTGCGCCGGCCATCGCCGCCCTGCTCGCGCAGGTACAGGTTGAGCGGACGGAAGCGGCGCTGCACGTAGCACAGCGCGATCACCAGCTCATCGCCGTCTTCGCTGACGCTGGCGCTGCACTGGTGCAGCAGTTCCTCCAGCAGCGCCGGGGCAAAGCGCGCGCGCGGGAAGCGCAGGTAGCGATAAGGCTGCGCATCGAGCAGGCGCCCGACGCGATCCAGGTTGAACACCAGGGCGTACTTCTCTTCGACCTGGTGGCGGGTCATCGTCTTGGGCCAGGCGAACCGGTCGCGGATCAGCTTGAACACCAGCGGATAACTGGGCAGGGTGAACACCGCCATGACCATGCCGGGCGTGCCATCGGCGTGCACCAGCTGCTCGCCCGGATGATCCTGGAAGTGCCGGAAGAAAGTGCGGTAGCGCTCGGTCTTGCCCTGCTTGGCGCGGCCCAGCACGGTGTAGATCTCATCGATGGGCTTGGCCGGCAGCAGGCTGCGCAGGAACACCACCGCGTCGCCGACCGTGGCCAGGTCGGCCTGGAAGTAGCTGCGCGAGACCCCGAACAGATGCGCCACATCGCGGCGGCCAGTCAATACCGCTTCCGCGCGCAGGCCCTGCCCATCGTTGACCAGCACGATCACGCACGGGGAAAAACGGTGCTCGCCAAATACCCGGCCGACCAGATAGGCGCGACGTTCGCGGTAGAACACCGTGTCCAGCAGCTCGATGCTGCGCACCGGATAGTCACCCCAATGGGCCAGGTCATCCTGCAGCCGCACCGCGATCGCCGCCGCGCAGCGCAACTGGTGCGCATAGGGGACATCGAAGCGATAGTCGCCCAGCACCCGCAGCAGCGCTTCGGCGGGGCGGCTGGCCGACACGGTATAGCTGTGCCGCGCCACCGGATGGGTAATCGCGTCGGAGGGCTCCACGTCCATCGCCATGAACTCGATCGCCGCATCCACGCCCTTCGTGGCGAACAACCGCCGCGCCAGGGTGTTGTAGAAGGTCTTGTATAGCTCGGCATCGATCAGGGCATCGAGCAGCACGGCGTAGGCCTGACGTATCTGCAGCCACAACGCGCGCGTACCAATGGCATCGCCGGCGGCGCGCCGCAACGCATCCACGGTCTGCGCGATACAGTGGTCATACAGCCCGATCCGCTCCACCGCGTCACCGCGCGCGCCGGCCCAGTCACGCGTTTCAAAGCGCACCCGCGCCCGCCGCGTCACCGCCGCAAAGCGCGCATGGTAGGCCTCGAATCCGTCGCGGATGAGTTCCGCCAGCACTCGAGCATCGCAATCGGCACTACGCATGCAGGCAGACCCATCAAAGACCTGACCCAACCATACGACACCACGCGCCCGGGTAGCAGCGACGGTTGTTCGGCTGCGGGGTCAATGGAATGGCTCTTCTGCCCTCCGCGTGGCGAGCATGAAGCGCGCTTTGACCCTTCCCAGGCGCGGTGGTCGGTGGATCGGGCGCTGGGCGCCCATGCCCTTTCCGGCGAATGTCCTCCGGCCGCGGAGCGGCCTCCTCCTTTATTTCGCCTCCAAGGGCATGGGSGCCCAGCGCCCGACCCACCGACCAGCGCCAAAGAAGCTTGGCTTCTACCTGCGCACCGCAAGCCGAGCCCCGTAGCGGCCGGTAGGCGCCTGGACAAAATAAAGGAGGAGGCCGCCAGGCCGGGGGACATTTGCGCCAGGGGCCTACCGGCCGCTACGGGGCCCTCACGCTCGCGACAAGCCCGGTCGGAGCCACAGCTCCAGCCACACGTCGCCTGGACTACCTGGGCAAATCCGTATCGCCCTGCTCGATCTACCAACGCCGTTGGAGCAGAACGCTCCCGTGCATTGGGAGAAGAACCACGAAAAAAAAGCGCCGCCGGTCGCCACCACACCGCGACCGGCGACGGAGGGAACCTACAGCGCCAGATCGGCCTCCACGTCCTGCACCTTGCGCCGTGCCAGGGCCAGGTTGGACTTGTTGCGATCCAGCACCAGATACAGGAACAGACCCTTCTTGCGCGAGACCGGGCGCAGGATGTGGTACGCCTTGCCCAGCGAGATGAGGATGTCTTCGATCGTGTCGTTGAGGTTGAGCGAGGCGGCCGTCTTCATCTTGGCCCGGATCACCTCCGTGTTGCCTGCCGCAGCCACCTCCATGTCCATCCCCGAGCCGGCCTCCCCCAGCAGCATGCCGCTCTCGTAATCCACCAGCGCCACTGCCTGGGCGCCGTCGATGGTCATCAGCGCGTTCAAGGTATCGTCGAGTCCTGCCATGTTGCACCCCGTTGGTTATCGAGCCCCGTTTTCCCCTGCGGATCGGCTCGTGATCCGCTGAGTTCGGCCATGATGTTGCGGCCACATTCCTTGGCACTCCACAGCACCTTGCCGATCACGCAGCGCGCGTCGCACGCGGTCATCAGCAGCAGCGGTGACGGCGTCGCGGGCAGCGCCAGCATCAGCACCTTGCCGCCGTCGGCTTCGAGCATCAGTACTTCCAGCTCCCCCAGCGCCAGCTCCCGCCCGACCGCAGCGGCCAACGCCAGCATCGCGCTGGTCATCGCCGCCAGTCGTTCGCCGTTGCCGTGGGTGCCGGCTGCCGGCACCAGCGCGAACCCGTCCACGCTGGCCATCACCACGCTGCGCACCCCGTTGATGTCATCGGCAAAGCCCTGCAGGTGCGCCCCCAGGCGCTCGCGCAGCGCCGGCTCCAGGCGGCGCGCCTCGTGTCCGTCAGCCATGCGCGGCCACCAGCGCACCGGTTTCCATTTCGCTCATCAGCACGTCCATCAGGCACAACCCTTGTTCGCGATCACGCGCATCCACCGGCACCACCGGCAACCAACGGCCCTCGCGCCCGGCCTGCGCCGCGCAGGCGTCCAGGTCGAACTGCGGAGCCAGGTCCAGCCGCGACACACCGATCACCGCCGGCACCTGCGCCGCATGCTGCTGCAGCATCGCCAGGTACGCCGTCAACTCGTCCACCGCCGCGCTGCGGGTGGCATCCAGCAGCAGGACCACGCCGCTGGCCCCCTGCAGCAGGATCGGCCACAGGAAGTCGAACCGCTGCTGTCCTGGCGTGCCGTACAGCCGCAGGCGGTCGCCGTTGGGCAGGTCGATGTCGGCGTAGTCCATCGCCACCGTGGTCGACGCCTTGTCCGCACCCTGGCGGTCGCTGTTGTGCACGTCGGTGTCGATGACCGCACCAGCGGCGATCGCCCGCACCAACGTCGACTTGCCGCAGCCCATGGTGCCCAGCACCACGATCTTGTGTTCGCGCACGCTCAGCCTCCGCCACGCTGGCGCACGCTGCGCCACATCCGGGCGGGCAGGCCGCCGCCCTCGCCGTTGCTGCGCAGCAGCCCGCCGCCGCCTGACGGCGCGTCCAGCGCGGCATACCCACACAGATAGGCCGGGTGCACGAAGGCGCGCACCGCCTCGCGCGGAATCTCCAGCAGCGAGGCGCATTCGTCCACGCTGCACGGCCGCTTGAGCAGCAGCGAGCACAACCGGAAACTGTCGTGCTGATGGCCGAGCACGCGGAAATCAGGCCAGCGCAGCAGGCGCACGCGTGCATGGTGTTGCAGGCGCGTATCCAGATCCTGCCAGTGCGCCGGGTGTTGCCCCCATTGCCAAAGCAGTGGCCGCAGCGACTGCCGTGGGAGCTCGCCTGCCAGCTGCTGGTAACGCTTGCCGGCGATACCGTGCAATGCGAGGCGCTCGAACACATCCGACAGCAGCTGCGCCAATTCCACGTTGCCGCTGCCGTCGGGCACCACCATCTGGTCCTGCTCGAAATCCAGCAGCAGCACCGGTAGGCCATCCAGCGCCAGCACCGCGTGACCATGACGCGACTGCAGGCTTTCGCGCAGCGCGCGGGTGATCGCCTTGGCCCCACGCGCGGCGATCGGTTCCTCGATCGGCGCCGGTGCGGCCGGCATCTGGCGCAGTGCGTGTTCGATCGCATGATCATCCAGCGTGCTGCGCGGGTCGCCCTGACCATCGCGCAGCCGACCCTGCTGGTCTTCGATCCAGAACTGGATGCGTGGGCGTTCGCGCACCATGCGCAGTGCGGCGTTGCGCAGTGCCGGGGTGTCCTTGATCACCAACAGATCGCAGTCGTCCAGATCGCGGCAACTGCGCACCGTGTCCGCGGGCAATGCGGCGGCCGCGCGCAGGCGCTGCAGCAAAGCGTGCTCTCCCTGGATATCCGATCCCACCACCAGCACCCTGGCCATCGCCTTCCCCTGCGCCGTGAAAGATCACACTTACTGCAGTAAAGATCGTCGATAGCCTATGCCAAGGTTATCGGGCCATAAGTGATGGATCGCACAGATTGAATTGAAGCTTCCGCACGTTGCAAGGGTCGGTAAACCCTTTGGGGACAAGGCAAGTTCTGTACCACAGATATTGACGCGGCCTTCATCGAAACGAGGCAGCCTACGATGCCGATCACAATCTGGCAGGGTTGAACCGCGCCATGCGTGGCTGCTTTTTGCGACCTTACCCGGCCATGTAGCAGCCACCCATGGGGTGGCTCTGCCCGTGGGTTTCCGGGCAACCAAGCGTGGGGTGGCGCCACCGATGCCTGGCATGCTGCGCCCAACAAAAAACCCGCGCCGAGGCGCGGGTTTTTCATGGCTCACCGCGTGTGCGGCAGGCCGACCTTACAGCGCGGCCAGCGCACCGTTGAAGGTCGTGCTCGGACGCATCGCGGCCGCGGCCTTGGCCACGTCCGGACGGTAGTAGCCGCCGATGTCCACCGGCTTGCCCTGCACCGCGGCCAGCTCTTCAACGATCTTCTGTTCGTTGTCGGCCAGTGCCTTGGCCAGCGGGGCGAAACGCGCCTTCAGTGCGGCATCGTCATCCTGCGCGGCCAGGGCCTGGGCCCAGTACAGCGCGATGTAGAAGTGGCTGCCGCGGTTGTCGATGCCACCGAGCTTGCGCGAGGGCGACTTGTCGTTGTCCAGGAACTGGCCGTTGGCCTGGTCCAGGGTCTTGGCCAACACGGTCGCACCCGCGTTGTCGTAACGGTCGCCCAGGTGCTCCAGCGAGGCTGCCAGCGCGAGGAACTCGCCCAGCGAATCCCAGCGCAGGTAATCCTCTTCGACAAACTGCTGCACGTGCTTGGGCGCCGAACCACCGGCACCGGTCTCGAACAGGCCGCCACCGGCCATCAGCGGCACGATCGACAGCATCTTGGCGCTGGTGCCCAGCTCCATGATCGGGAACAGGTCGGTCAGGTAATCGCGGAGCACGTTGCCGGTCACCGAGATGGTGTCCTCACCCTTGCGGATGCGGTCCAGCGAGAGGGCCGTCGCCTCCACCGGCGCCAGGATGCGGATATCCAGGCCGTTGGTGTCGTGGTCCTTGAGGTAGGTCTCGACCTTGGCGATCACCTGCGCGTCGTGGGCACGGCTGGCATCGAGCCAGAACACCGCCGGGGTGCTGCTCAGGCGGGCGCGGTTGACGGCCAGCTTGACCCAGTCCTGGATCGGGGCGTCCTTGGTCTGGCACATGCGCCAGATGTCGCCGGTCTGCACGGCGTGTTCAAACACCACGTTGCCGGCGTCGTCGGTGACGCGCACGGTGCCGTCGGCCGGGATCTGGAAGGTCTTGTCGTGCGAGCCGTACTCCTCGGCCTTCTGCGCCATCAGGCCGACGTTGGGCACCGAGCCCATGGTGGCCGGGTCGAACGCGCCGTGGGTGCGGCAATCATCGATCACGGCCTGGTACACACCAGCGTAGCAACGGTCCGGGATGACCGCCTTGGTGTCCTGCAGCTTGCCCTCGGCATTCCACATGCCGCCCGAGTCACGGATCATCGCCGGCATCGAGGCGTCGACGATCACGTCGCTCGGCACGTGCAGGTTGGTGATGCCCTTGTCGGAGTTGACCATGGCCAGGCCCGGGCGCTTGCCGTACTCGGCAGCCAGGTCGGCCTTGATCGCTTCCTGGGTGGCTTCGGGCAGCTGCGGCAGGCGCGCGAACAGATCGCCGATGCCGTTGTTGGGATCGAAGCCGGCCTGCTTGAGCACGTCGGCGTGCTTGGTCAGCACGTCCTTGTAGAACTCCTCGACGACCACGCCGAACATGATCGGGTCGGAGACCTTCATCATGGTGGCCTTGAGGTGCAGCGAGAACAGCACGCCCTTGGCCTTCGCATCGGCGATCTGCGCCTGCACGAACGAGGCCAGCGCGTTGCGGCTCATCACCGCCGCATCGACGATCTCACCGGCCTTGACCGCGGTCTTTTCCTTGAGCACGACGGTCTTGCCGTCGGCCTGCTGCAGTTCGATCTTCAGGCTGCCGGCATTAGCCAGCGTGGCCGACTTCTCGCTGCCGTAGAAATCACCGCCGTCCATGTGCGACACATGCGACTTGCACTCCTTGGACCACTTGCCCATGCGGTGCGGATGCTTGCGCGCGTAGTTCTTCACCGACAGCGGCGCACGACGGTCCGAGTTGCCTTCGCGCAGCACCGGGTTCACCGCGCTGCCCTTGACCTTGTCGTAGCGCGCCTTGATATCGCGCGAGACGTCATCGGAGGGCACGTCGGGGTAGTTCGGCAGGGCGAAGCCCTGGTCCTGCAGTTCCTTGATCGCCGCCTTCAGCTGCGGCACCGAGGCGCTGATGTTGGGCAGCTTGATGATGTTGGCATCCGGGGTGGTCGCCAGCTGGCCCAGCTCGGCCAGGTGGTCGGCTTCTTTCTGGTCGTCCTTCAGGAAATCCGGGAACAGCGCCAGGATGCGGCCGGACAGGGAGATGTCGCGGGTTTCCACCGCGATGCCGGCGGTGGCGGTGTAGGCCTCGACGATCGGCAGCAGCGACTGCGTGGCCAGGAACGGGGCTTCATCGGTAAGCGTGTAGAGAATCTTGGGCGTGTTCGACATGGGGGATCAGGGCTCTCTTGCAGATCTCGTGAATGATGGCCGTCGGCGATGCCGGGCCGCGTGCAACCGTGTCGCGTGCCGGGCACCGCAGAGCGAGGCCCGCACTTTCCCCGGGGACCGCGCCAACCAACGGCGCGCACGGCGGGAAACCCACGCATTGTCGCGTTTTCAGCCCCCCGGAGCAAAGCCGTTCCATACGCAAACGTACTGGAACGCTGTGGTCCGGCGGCGGCCCATAAAAAAAGACGCAGCCTCGCGGCTGCGTCCATCGTGAGCCTGTTGCCGGGAGAGAGTCGGCGCGGGCTTACTTAACCTCGAACTCTTGCGGCGTTCCGGCCGCCTTACCATCTACCATGACTTCCGCGCGGTACTTGCCAGCGGGCCAGCCTTTGGCATTCTTGAAGGTGATGTTGGTGGTCTCGGCCGCCGTGGTGTTGAGCGTCTGCGAATTCTCACCGGCCACCTGGCCGTCCTGGAAGGTCAGCTTGGCGCCGACATTCGCATTGCTGGCGGTGCCGTCGGTACGGACGGACACGATGATGTCGTCCTTCGGCGAGAACATCGCCGTGGTGGCCACGCTCTTGTCGGCGGCGGCGGTCTTGCCCACGGTGACGCTGGACACGGTGACGGCGGCAGCGGTCATCGGCTGCGGTGCGGCCTGGGTCATCGGCTCGGGCGCGGCCGGCGTCATCGCTGCGGCAGGCTGTGCGTTGTTGTCGGCGGTGTCTTCTTTCTTCTTGCAGCCGACCAGCGCAACGGTGGCCAGCATGGCGGCGAATACGGCGGTACTGATGGACGTCTTCTTCATGGAATTCCTCCCTGGGAATCTGTGGAATGCTAGTGGGGCGACTCAGTCTTTGGGCGGCAACTTGAGCGTCTGGCCCGGGAAGATCTTGTCCGGGTCCTCCAATACGTCGCGGTTGGCCTCGAAGATTTTCTTCCAGGCATTGGCGTCGCCCAATTCCTGTTTGGCGATCTTCGACAGCGAGTCGCCCTTCTGTACGGTGTAGGTGCCTCCGACCTTTTCGGCGGTGGTATCCACCGATGAGGTCACGCCGGAGAAATCAGCCTTTTCCACCTTCTGCGCGGTGCTGTCCACGCTGGAGGTGACACCGGAGAAATCGGCTTTTTTATCGGTACTCATCCACACACTCCCGTCTTCATTGACGACATGGGAGGCACGGTGTCACAGCCCGTGTTAATAGGGCATGGCGTGGATGTGAAGACATGCGGAACGGGGCGGGCGGCCACATTGGCCGGTGGTAGAGCCACCCCATGGGTGGCTGCGCGCGGTGTCAGGTGCCGGGGCAGCGACCCATGGGGTCGCTCTACTGGCGCAGGTCGCGCACGGTGCGGGCCGGCAGCGCGATGCCCGGGCTGGCCCGCCACGGATTGATGTCCAGGCCGCCGCGACGGGTATAGCGCGCTTCGACTTCCAGCCACGTCGGCGCACAGCGCTGGCTGACCTCGCTGAAGATCCGCTCCACGCACTGCTCATGGAACTCGGCGTGCTCGCGGTAGCTCACCAGATACTTGAGCAACCCCTCCCGATCGATCTGCGGCCCGTGGTAACGGACGCTCACACTCGCCCAGTCCGGTTGCCCGGTGACCGGACAGTTGGACTTGAGCAGCGCCGAACTGAGCGTCTCGGTGACGATCTGCGAGGCGTCGGCCGACAGCAACTCCGGCGCCGGCGGACCATAGCGTTCGATCGCCACGTCCAACGCATCCAGCGACTCGCCTTCGGCCTCCTCCTCCAGCACCGGCACCCCGAAACGCACCGTCACCACCGCGCCCGCACACCCGGACAGATCGGCGGTGATACGCAGCCGCGCCGCCTCGTCATCATCGAAACGCGTGCTGTTGAGCGAATTGAGATACAGCTTGAACGACTTGGATTCGATCAGGTTCGGCGACGTGCACGGCACGCTGATCGTGGCCACTGCGATCCGCGGCTTGCCGCGCCGGTCCAGCCAGCTCAGCTCGTACGCCTGCCAGCGGTCATGGCCGACGAACGGCAGCGCCGCCTCGTCCAGCCCGATCTCCTCGCGCGCGCCACGGCGCGGAATGGGAAACAGCAGCGAAGGATCGTACTGCGACGGGTAAGCAACCTCGCGACCGAGGCTGGAGTCCTGGGGGGTATTCATCCGTCCATTTTACGCGGCTGGGCGACCGGCGTCCGCCATTCAAACCGCCAGGCCGAGGGACAGCCCCACCGCAGCCGTTCCGCGCGYACCGATTYMCGCCCCGRCCAGCGGCCGGGACCTACCGGTSCGACGATCATCGATCCCGGCGGCCGCAGCCGTTCCGCGCGTACCGATTCACGCCCCGACCAGCGGCCGGGACCTACCGGCCCGCCGTCCATCGATCCAGCCCGCCCCAGCCGTTTTACCCGTACCGATTCCCGCCCCGGCCAATGGCCGGGAGGACCGTGCGCCGCATGGATGCGGCGAACGAGCCCCTATGGACGGGTTCACGGCGTGTCCCGCCAACCCACCCCGGCCCGCCCGGCACGCAACAAACCAGCGCCGACAAATGCTCTGCCGTTGCCGTTGCCGTTGCACTGGCACTGGCAGTTGATCCTGCCTTGGCCTCAGCCCGCCGCAGGCGCAACCACCCCCACCCCATTGAGATAATCCAGACTCACCTGCAGCAACGCCCGCAACCCCACGTCCAGCGCCTTCTCATCCAGCAGGAACTTCGGCGAATGGTTGGCCGGCGCCGTAGCCGGATCGATGCCCACACTCGTGGACCCCACGAAGAAAAACATCCCCGGCACCTGCTGCGCGTACAGCGAAAAATCCTCCGCGCCCATCTGCAGCGGCGGCTCGTACACATTGTCCTTGCCCACCACCGCCTGCAGGCTCGGCAGCATCTTCGCCGTCAGCGCCGGATCGTTCACCGTCGCCGGATTGCCCTCGGACTCATAGATCTCCGTCACCGCCTTGGCCCCGTGCGCCGCCGCCGTGTGCTCGGCCACATTGCGCAGGTCCGCGAAAATCTGCTGCCGCATCCCCTCATCGAACGTGCGGATCGTCCCCACCATCTCCACCTCATCGGGAATGATGTTGTAGCGGATGCCGCCCTTGATCGCCCCGAAGGTCAGCACTGCCGGCTGCTTGGACAGGTTCGCCCGACGGCTCACGATCGTCTGCGCCGTGCCCACCAGATCGGCCGTCGCCACGATCGGATCCACCCCGTTCCACGGCGCCGAGCCATGCGTCTGCCGCCCGATCACCTTGATCCCGAACCGGTCCGAGGCTGCCATCAAGGGCCCACCGCGCACCGCGATCTGCCCCGCCGGCACGCTGGAGAACACATGCAGGCCGAACACCGCCTCCGGCTTGAAGTCCGCAAACAGCCCCTCCTTCAGCATCAACGACGCACCCCCCTCTTCCGGCGGCGGCGCCCCTTCCTCGGAGGGCTGGAAGATCAGCATCACTTCGCCTGGCAGGTTCTCGCGCATCTTCACCAGCGCATCGGCCACCCCCAGCAACGTGGCGGTATGCGCGTCGTGGCCGCAGGCGTGCATCACCCCGACCGGCTCGCCACGGTAGGTGCTGGTCACCTTGGAGGCGAACGGCAGCCCGGTCTGTTCGGTCACCGGCAGCGCGTCCATGTCCGCGCGCAGGGCGATGCGCGGACCCGGCTTTGCCCCCTTGATGACCACCACCACACCGTGATGGGCGATCCCGGTCTTCGGCTTGAGCCCCATCGCCCGCAACTGCTCGGCCACCTTCGCCGAGGTGCGCTCCTCGCGGTTGGACAGCTCCGGGTGCTGGTGGAAGTCGCGCCGCCAGTCGACCACCTTGGCGTGCAGGCGGGTCGCCGCGGCAGTCACTTCCGGGCGTTCGTCAGGGGTGGCCGCGGCCAGTGCGGGGCAGGCAAGCAGCAGGGCGGACAGCAGCAGCGACAGACGGGGCATCGAGGATCTCCACGGGTGTTCAGGGCGGACCAAACTGAATGTAGGCCATCAGCGCACTTGCTGCTGTAACTTTCTGCCCCCGCAGGCGTTGATCCGTGGAACCTGGCCGGTCACATCCGGTCTGACCGCCCGTCCCATCCGTCATGCATGAAAGCCCGCGCACCACGGGTATGCTTTGCACCAGCCAATCGGGCCCTGCCCTCCGCCAGCCTCAGGAGTTAGTTGAATGTCGCGTTTCTGGAAGATCGTGCTGCTGGTGGTCGCCGTACTGGTGATTGGCTTCATCGGCCTGCACCTGCTCAACGGTGGCAAGCACAAGGGTGAGGCGGGCGGCAGCGCTGCCGGCGCCGGCAAGGACGGCGACCAGCGCGACACCGGACCGGTCCCGGTCACCGTGGTCGACGCCATTCGCCAGGACGTGCCGGTGTATGCCAGCGCACTGGGCACCGTAGCGGCGATGAACACCGTCACCGTCAGCCCGCAGGTCGGCGGCCAGCTGATCAGCATCAACTTCAAGGAAGGCCAGGAAGTAAAGCAGGGCGACCTGCTCGCGCAGATCGACCCGCGCAGCCTGCAGGCCAGCTACGACGAGGCCGCCGCGGCCAAGCGCCAGAACCAGGCCCAGCTGGCCACCGCGCGCTCCAACTACCAGCGCTCCAATTCGCCGGAGTACCGCCAGTACGTGGCCAAGACCGACCTGGACACCCAGCGCAACCAGGTGGCGCAGTTCGAAAGCGCCGTGGCCGCCAACGAGGCCAGCATGCGCGCGGCCCAGGTGCAGCTGCAGTACACCCGCGTCACCGCGCCGATCACCGGCATCGCCGGCATCCGCGCGGTGGACGCCGGCAATGTCGTCAGTGCCGGCACCGCGCTGGTCACCCTGACCCAGATCCACCCGATCCACGTGGTGTTCAACCTGCCCGAGCGCCAGCTGCCGGATGTGCGCACCGCCCAGCAGGCCGGCCCGGTGACCATCGCCGCGCTGGACCGCAACGACTCGCACGTGCTCACCGACGGCGGCAAGCTGGACGTGGTGGACAACCAGATCAGCAGCGACAGCGGCACCTTCCGCGTGCGCGCCCTGTTCGACAACACCGACAACAGCCTGTGGCCGGGCCAGTTCGTCAACGTGCGGATGCAGCTGCGCACCATTGGCGGCGGCGTGGTCATCCCCACCCAGGCCGTGATGCGCGGCCCGGACGGCGAGTACGTCTACATCGTCAAGCCCGACAGCACCGTTGCCATGCAGACCGTCAAGAGCGGCGTGGAAGTGGGCGACAGCAACGTGCAGATCACCGACGGCCTCAAGGGCGGCGAGCGCGTCGTCAGCGAGGGCCAGTTCCGGCTCAAGCCGGGCAGCAAGGTCAACGCGCTCAAGCCGGGCGAGACCCCGGCCGCGCCGACCGAGGCCGAACTCAAGGCCGCCGCGCAACAGCAGGGTGCTGGCGGTGGCCGCCGTGGTGGCGGTCCGCGCTGAGCGCGCCTGCCTGACGTTCCCGACGCCGGCCGCCTTGCTGGCGTCTGCCCGTTCCAACGCCGCATGACGTAACAGCAAGGATCCGCCCGTGGGCTTTTCGACGATCTTCATCCGCCGCCCGATCGCCACCTCGCTGTTGATGGCGGGCCTGCTGCTGCTCGGCATCCTCGGCTACCGCCAGCTGCCGGTGTCGGCGCTGCCGGAGATCGACGCGCCCAGCCTGGTGGTGACCACCCAGTACCCCGGCGCCAACGCGGTCACCATGGCCTCGCTGGTGACCACCCCGCTGGAACGCCAGTTCGGGCAGATCTCCGGGTTGGAGATCATGACCTCCGATTCCTCGGCCGGTCTGTCCACGATCATCCTGCAGTTCTCGATGGACCGGGACATCGACATCGCCGCCCAGGACGTACAGGCCGCGATCCGCCAGGCCACCCTGCCCTCCTCGCTGCCCTACCAGCCGGTCTACAACCGGGTGAATCCGGCCGACGCGGCGATCGTCACCCTCAAGCTCACCTCCGACACGCGCCCGCTGCGCGATGTGAACAACTACGCCGACTCCATCCTCGCCCAGCGCCTGTCGCAGGTGCAGGGCGTGGGGCTGGTGTCCATCGCCGGCAACGTGCGCCCGGCCGTACGCATCCAGGTCAACCCGGCGCAGCTGTCCAACATGGGCCTGACCCTGGAAGAACTGCGCAGCGCGCTGACCCAGGCCAACGTCAACGCGCCCAAGGGCTCGCTCAACGGCAAGACCCAGTCCTACTCCATCGGCACCAATGACCAGCTGACCAGCGCCGCCGAGTACCGCGACACCATCATCAGCTACAAGAACGGCCGCCCGGTGCGGCTGTCGGACGTGGCCAACGTCATCGACGGGGTGGAGAACGACCAGCTCGCCGCCTGGGCCGATGGCAAGCCGGCGGTGCTGCTGGAAGTGCGCCGCCAGCCCGGCGCCAACATCGTGCAGACCGTCGAACGCATCCGCGCGCTGCTGCCGCAGCTGCAGAACGTGCTGCCGGCCGACGTGCACCTGGAGATCTTCTCCGACCGTACCGAGACCATCCGCGCCTCGGTGCATGAAGTGCAGTTCACCCTGATCCTCACCATCTGCCTGGTGGTCGCGGTGATCTTCGTGTTCCTGCGCCGGCTGTGGGCCACCATCATTCCCTCGGTGGCGGTACCGCTGTCGCTGGCCGGCACCTTCGGGGTGATGGCCTTTGCCGGCATGTCGCTGGACAACCTGTCGCTGATGGCGCTGGTGGTGGCCACCGGCTTCGTGGTCGACGATGCGATCGTGATGATCGAGAACATCGTGCGCTACATCGAACAGGGCAAGAGCGGCCCGGAAGCGGCCGAGATCGGCGCCCAGCAGATCGGCTTCACCGTGCTCTCGCTGACCATCTCGCTGGTGGCGGTGTTCCTGCCGCTGTTGCTGATGCCCGGCGTCACCGGCCGGTTGTTCCACGAGTTCGCCTGGGTGCTGAGCATCGCGGTGGTGCTGTCGATGCTGATCTCGCTGACGCTCACCCCGATGATGTGCGCCTACCTGCTCAAGCCCGATGCCCTGCCCGAAGGCGAGGACGCGCACGAGCGTGCCGCCGCGGCCGGCAAGGAAAACCTGTGGACGCGTACCGTGGGCGCGTACGAGCGCAGCCTGGACTGGGTGCTGGAGCACCAGCCGCTGACCCTGGCCGTGGCCGCCGGTGCCCTGGTGCTGACCGTGGTGCTGTACATCGTGATCCCCAAGGGCCTGCTGCCCGAGCAGGACACCGGCCTGATCACCGGCGTGGTCCAGGCCGACCAGAACATCGCCTTCCCGCAGATGGAGCAGCGCACCAAGGCCGTGGCCGAAGCGCTGCGCAAGGACCCGGCGGTGACCGGCGTGTCGGCCTTCATCGGCGCCGGCAGCATGAACCCCACGCTCAACCAGGGCCAGCTGTCGATCGTGCTCAAGCAGCGTGGCGACCGCGACGGACTGGATGAGATTCTGCCGCGCCTGCAGCACGCCGTGGCCGGCATCCCCGGCGTGGCGCTGTACCTCAAGCCGGTGCAGGACGTCACCCTGGACACCCGCGTGGCCGCCACCGAGTACCAGTACTCGCTGTCGGACGTGGACAGCGCGCAGGTTGCGCTGCAGGCCAACCGCCTGACCGAAGCGCTGCGCCAGCGCCCGGAGCTGGCCGACGTGGACAACAACCTGGCCAACCAGGGCCGCGCGCTGGAACTGAACATCGACCGCGACAAGGCCAGCGTGCTGGGCGTGCCGATGCAGACCATCGACGACACCCTGTACGACGCCTTCGGCCAGCGCCAGATCTCCACCATCTTCACCGAACTCAACCAATACCGCGTGGTGCTGGAAGTGGCGCCGGAGTTCCGCACCAGCACCGCGCTGATGCACCAGCTGGCGGTGGCCTCCAACGGGGCCGGCGCGCTGACCGGCAGCAACGCCACCAACTTCGGCCAGGTCACCTCGTCCAACTCGTCCACGGCCACCGGCATCGGCGCGCAGAACACCGGCATCCCGATCGGCGCCGGCAACATCATCCCGCTGGCCGCACTCGCCGAAAGCAAGGTCACCAGCACCCCGCTGGTGGTCAGCCACCAGCAACAGCTCCCGGCGGTGACCGTGTCGTTCAACATCGCCCCGGGCTATTCCCTGTCCGATGCGGTCAAGGCGATCGAAGAGACCAAGGACAGCCTGGACATGCCCACGCAGGTGCATGCGGAGTTCATCGGCAAGGCCGCCGAGTTCACCGGCAGCCAGACCGACGTGGTGTGGCTGCTGCTGGCCTCGCTGGTGCTGATCTACATCGTGCTGGGCGTGCTGTATGAGAGCTACATCCATCCGTTGACCATCATCTCCACCCTGCCGCCGGCCGGTGTCGGTGCGCTGCTGGCGCTGATGGTGTGCGGGTTGCCGTTGTCGGTGGACGGCATCGTCGGCATCGTGCTGCTGATCGGCATCGTCAAGAAGAACGGCATCATGATGGTCGACTTCGCCATCGAGGCGCGTCGCGCCGGTGCCAACGCGCACGATGCGATCCGCCGCGCCTGCCTGCTGCGCTTCCGCCCGATCATGATGACCACCGCTGCGGCCATGCTTGGCGCGCTGCCACTGGCACTGGGCACCGGCATCGGTTCGGAACTGCGCCGCCCGCTGGGCATCGCCATCGTCGGCGGCCTGCTGCTGTCCCAGCTGGTCACGCTGTACACCACGCCGGTGATCTACCTGTACATGGAGCGCTTCTCCGAGCGCCTGCGACTGCGCCGCGAACAGCGCGCGCTGCGCCACGCCAGCGCCCAGGACCGCGCATGAGCACGCCGTACCTGCGTGCCATGAGGATGCCGGCATGAACATCTCCGGCCCCTTCATCCGCCGCCCGATCGGCACCGCGCTGCTGGCCATCGGCCTGTTCGTGGTCGGCCTGTTCTGCTACCTGAAACTGGGCGTGTCGGCATTGCCGAACATCCAGATTCCGGTGATCTTCGTGCACGCCAGCCAGTCCGGCGCGGACGCCACCACCATGGCCTCCACGGTCACCGCACCGCTGGAACGCCACCTGGGCCAGCTGCCCGGCGTGGACCAGATGCGCTCCTCCAGTTCCGAAGGCAGCTCGCTGGTCTTCATGATCTTCCAGAGCGGGGTGGACATCGATTCGGCCGCGCTGGACGTGCAGACGGCGATCAATTCATCGCAGGCAGATCTGCCGTCCGGGCTCGGCTCGCCGATGTTCCAGAAGGCCAATCCCAACGATGATCCGGTCATCGCCATCGCGCTGACCTCGCAGACGCAGTCGGCCGATGAGCTCTACAACGTCGCCGATTCGCTGCTGGCCCAGCGCATCCGCCAGATCAGCGGGGTGTCCTCGGTCGACATCGCCGGTGCCTCCACCCCGGCGGTACGGGTGGACGTCAACCTGCGCCTGCTCAACGCGCTCAACCTCACCCCCGACGACCTGCGCAACGCGGTGCGCGCGGCCAACGTGACCTCGCCGACCGGCTTCCTCACCGACGGCAACACCACCACCGCGATCATCGCCAACGACTCGGTGGCGCGAGCGGCCGACTTCGCCAACCTGGTCATCAAGACCCAGGACGATGGCCGGGTGATCCGCCTCAAGGACGTGGCCAACGTCTACGACGGCCAGCAGGATGCGTACCAGGCCGCGTGGTTCGACCACAAGCCCGCCGTGGTGATGTATGTGTTCACCCGTGCCGGCGCCAACATCGTGGAGACCGTCGATCGGGTCAAGGCGCAGATTCCGATGCTGCGCGACTACCTGCAGCCTGGCACGGTGCTGACCCCGTTCTTCGACCGCACCCCGACCATCCGCTCGTCACTGCATGAAGTGCAGATCACCCTGCTGATCAGCCTGGCGATGGTGATCCTGACCATGGCGCTGTTCCTGCGCCGGTTGGCACCGACGCTGATCGCCGCGGTCACCGTGCCGCTGTCGCTGGCCGGTGCGGCACTGGTGATGTACGTGTTCGGCTTCACTTTGAACAACCTCAGCCTGCTGGCGCTGGTGATCGCGATCGGCTTTGTGGTCGACGATGCGATCGTGGTGATCGAAAACGTCATGCGCCACCTCGACGAGGGCATGACACGCATGCAGGCCGCGCTGACCGGCGCGCGCGAGATCGGCTTCACCATCGTCTCGATCACCGCCTCGCTGGTGGCGGTGTTCATCCCGCTGCTGTTCGCCAGCGGCATGGTCGGGGCGTTCTTCCGCGAGTTCACCATCACCCTGGTGGCGGCGATCGTGGTTTCCATGATCGTTTCGCTGACCCTGACCCCGGCGCTGTGCAGCCGCTTCCTCAGCGCGCACCCCGAGCCGGAGACGCCGTCGCGGATCGGTCGCTTCCTGGATGGCGTGCACGACCGCATGCTGCGCACCTATACGGTGTGCCTGGACTTCTCGCTGCGCCACGCAATGCTGCTCTCGCTCACCCCGATCCTGCTGATCGTGGCCACGGTGATGCTCGGCGGCGCGGTCAAGAAGGGCTCCTTCCCGGCCCAGGACACCGGCCTGATCTGGGGCCGCGCCAATTCCAGCGCCACCGTGTCCTTCGAGGACATGGTCAACCGCCAGCGCCGCATCACCGACATGCTGATGGCCGATCCGGCGGTGAAGACCGTCGGCGTGCGCCTGGGCAGCGGCCGCCAGGGCTCCAGCGCGCAGTTCAACATCCAGCTCAAGACGCGCAAGGAAGGCCGCAAGGAAACCACCGCGCTGGCGCTGGCGCGGTTGAGCGCCAAGGCCGACCGCTACCCCGACCTGCAGCTGCGCCTGCGCGCGATCCAGGATCTGCCCAGCGATGGTGGCGGCGGCAACAGCCAGGGTGCGCAGTACCGCGTGTCGCTGCAGGGCAATGATCTTGCCCAGCTGCAGGAATGGCTGCCCAAGGTGCAGGCGGCGTTGAAGAAGAACCCGATGCTGCGCGACGTCGGCACCGACGTGGATACCGCCGGCCTGCGCCAGAATGTGGTGATCGACCGCGCCAAGGCCGCGCGCCTGGGCGTGTCGGTCGGTGCCATCGACGGCGCGCTGTACGGCGCGTTCGGCCAGCGCCAGATCTCCACCATCTATTCGGACATCAACCAGTACAGCGTGGTGGTCAACGCCCTGCCCGAGCAGACCGCCACCCCGCGTGCACTGGATGAGATCCACGTGCGCGCCGGCAACGGCGAGATGATCCCGCTCACTGCCGTGGCCCACCAGGTGCCGGGGCTGGCCCCGCCGCAGATCACCCACGAAAACCAGTACACCACGATGGACCTGAGCTACAACCTGGCCCCGGGCGTAAGCACCGGCGAAGGCGAAGCCATCATCAAGGCCACCGTGGACGGCCTGCGCCTGCCCGGCGACATCCGCATCAGCGATGGCGGCGGCTTCAATGTGCAGCTCAACCCGAACTCGATGCTGATCCTGGTGCTGGCCGCGATCATCACCGTCTACCTGGTGCTGGGCATGCTGTACGAAAGCCTGGTGCACCCGGTGACCATCCTGTCCACGCTGCCGGCGGCGGGCGTGGGCGCGCTGCTGGCGCTGTTTGTGACCAATACCGAGCTGTCGGTGATCTCGATGATCGCGCTGGTACTGCTCATCGGCATCGTCAAGAAGAACGCGATCATGATGATCGACTTCGCCGTAGTGGCCCAGCGCGAGCACGGCAAGAGCCCGCGCGATGCGGTGCGCGAGGCCAGCATCGTGCGCTTCCGTCCGATCATGATGACCACCATGGTGGCGATCCTGGCGGCAGTGCCACTGGCGATCGGCTTGGGCGAAGGCTCCGAACTGCGCCGCCCGCTCGGCATCGCGATGATCGGCGGCCTGTTGTTCTCGCAGAGCCTCACCCTGCTCAGCACGCCGGCGCTGTACGTCATCTTCTCCTGCCTGCGCTTCATGTGCCCGGACGGAGGTGCCTGGAGCCGGCCAGCGGCCGGCACTACCGGCGTCTGCGTTACGCACCTATGCGCTGTCCTGGATTGGAGGCCGCGCCTCGCGCGATGCCGAGCATGGCTCGGCACTACCCGTATTTCCGTTGCGCACGGCCCAGACCGGTGGAAACAGATCGCGACGCTTTTGACGTTGAAACACCGACGCTGTCCCCTTCACCCCCCACCGGCAATAATGGGTCGCCCCACACCCTGAGCCCGCATGACTGCCCGAGAATCCCGCCTCAGCCGCCTGTGGGCGCATGAAAAGGCCAGCTATGGCCTGCGTGTGTTCATCGCGCTGTCGGTGGCCATGGGCATCTGCTGGCACCTGGACCAGTTGCCCGCGCTGCCCGGCGTCTTCCTCGGCATCATCGCCAGCGCCATTGCCGAAACCGACGACAACTGGTGGGGCCGCACCAAATCGGTCGCCCTGTCCCTGCTCTGCTTCGTCATCGCCGCCGCTGCCGTGGTCGAATTGTTTGCCTGGCCCTGGCTGTTCATCGCCGCCCTGGCCCTGTCCACCTTCGGCCTCACCCTGCTCGGCGCGCTCGGCGAACGCTACGCCTCCATCGCCCAGGCGACGGTCACCCTGGCCATCTACACCATGATCGCCCTGGAA
The DNA here is from genome assembly GCF_056400525.1 of Stenotrophomonas sp. P5_A9. NCBI lineage: Bacteria > Pseudomonadati > Pseudomonadota > Gammaproteobacteria > Lysobacterales > Lysobacteraceae > Stenotrophomonas > Stenotrophomonas sp. P5_A9. Next base: position 50,232 of record NZ_JBFULC010000026.1, on the reverse strand, counting down.
CAGCATGGCGCCAGCGACCGCGCGCAGGCCTTCAGTGCCGTCAGCCACCTGCTCGCCGGCGCGCTCTGGTACGGCCTGCTCTCCATCCTGTGGACCGCCCTGTTCGCCAACCGCCCCATCCGCGAACGCCTCAACCGCCTGTTCCTCGAACTGGGCCGCTACCTGCAGCTCAAGGCCGACCTGTTCGAACCGGTCCGCGATGCCGACCTGCAGAAGCGTCAGCTCGCCCTGGCCGAACAGAACCGCCGCGTCGTCGAGGCGCTGAACATCGCCAAGACCGCCATCCTCGCCCGCTTTGGCCGCTCCGGCCGGCCCGGCGTGCAGTCCGGCCTGTATCTGCGCATGTACTACATGGCCCAGGACTTCCACGAACGCGCCAGCTCCTCGCACTACCCCTACGGCGCGCTCACCGACGCCTTCTTCCACAGCGACGTGCTGTATCGCTGCCAGCGCCTGCTCTCGCTGCAGGGCGAGGCCTGCGCCAACCTTGGCATGGCCATTCGCCTGCGCCGCCCGTTCCAGTACGGCGAACGCACCAAACAGGCCACCGCCGACCTCACCGATTCGCTCACCTGGCTGCGCGCCCAGCACAACCCGCAGTGGCAACGCCTGCTGTCCTCGCTGGAACTGCTCGGCCAGAACCTGCAGAGCATCGAACGGCGGCTGTCCGAAGCGGCCAATTCCGAAGCCACCCTGGACAACGTCGACACCCGCCTGCGCGACACCAACCCGCACACGCTGCGTGAGATGTTCGTACGCATCCGCCAGCAGCTCACCCCCGGCTCGGTGCTGTTCCGCCACGGCCTGCGCATGGCGCTGGCCCTGGTGGTCGGCTTCGCCGCGATCCGCCTGTTCAACGCCCAGAACGGCGGCTGGGTGCTGCTCACCATCGTGTTCGTGTGCCGCCCGCATTTTGGTGCCACCCGCCAACGCCTGGCCCAGCGCATCGCCGGCACCCTGATCGGGCTGGTGCTGACCTGGGCGTTGATGCAGTTGTTCCAGGACCTGCGCATCGAACTGCTGATCGCCCTGCTCTCGGCGCTGCTGTTCTTCTTCACCCGCAGCGACCGCTACCTGGTGGCCTCGGCGGCCATCACGGTGATGGCGCTGACCTGCTTCAACCTGATCGGCGATGGCTACCTGCTGATCTGGCCGCGGCTGGTCGACACCCTGCTCGGCTGCGCGATCGCCGCCGCGGCCGCGTTCCTGATCCTGCCCGACTGGCAGGGCCGGCGGCTGAACCTGGTGATGGCGCGCGTGCTGGCCAACTGCGCGCGCTACCTGGATGCGGTGCTGGGCCAGTACGGCAGCGGCATGCAGGACGACCTGGCCTACCGCATCGCCCGCCGCGACATGCACAACGCCGATGCCGCCCTGTCCACCGCGCTGTCGAACATGCTGCGCGAACCCGGCCACGTGCGCCGCAACCTGGATGCGGGCTTCCGCTTCCTGGCGCTGTCCAACACCCTGCTCGGCCACCTGTCCGCACTCGGTGCGCACCGCACCCAGCTGGACAGCTACGCGCAGGACCCGCAGGCGCTGGCCGGCGGCGAGCGCGTGGAGCAGGCCATGCAGCAGATCGCCGCCGCGCTGGAACAGCGGCAACCGGTGGAGGAAGCCGACAACGACGGCGACCGCGCCCTGGCCGAGCAGCTGGAACAGGTCACCGACGCCATGCCGCCGAAGCTGCAGCTGATCCGCACCCAGATGGGGCTGATGCTGCGCCTGCTGCCCAAGCTGCGCGGCGCCGCCAACGAGGCCGCGCGCACCCTGCGCTGAGTCCTCCCCCACGACACGTTTGCAACACCCGCGTTGCCATGCGCGCGCCCCGATGGGGCGGAGGCACCCGCTGCACGTTGCCGCTACCGCCGCCCGTGCAGACTCCAGGTGCCTTCCCCGCTCAAGGACACGCACATGCAACTGGATCTCTCCGGCAAGACCGCCTTGGTCACCGCCTCCACCGCCGGCATCGGTCACGGCATCGCCCACGGGTTGGCGGCCGCTGGTGCACAGGTGGTGGTCAACGGCCGCAGCCAGGCCTCGGTCGACAAGGCCCTGGCCGCCCTGCGCCAGGCCCTGCCCGACGCCCGCCTGGTGGGCGCGGTCGCCGATCTGTCCGACGCGGCCGGCGTGGACGCCCTGCTGGCCGCGCTGCCGCCGATCGACATCCTGGTCAACAACGCCGGCATCTTCGGCCCACAGGACTTCTTCGAGACCGATGACGCCACCTGGGAAAAGTACTGGCAGACCAACGTGATGTCCGGGGTACGCCTGTCGCGCGCCCTGCTGCCGGCCATGGTCGAGCGCGGCTGGGGTCGGGTGCTGTTCCTGTCCTCCGAATCGGCCCGCAACATTCCCGCCGACATGATCCATTACGGCGTCACCAAGACCGCCCTGCTCGGGCTGTCGCGCGGGCTGGCCAAGCGCGTGGCCGGCAGCGGCGTCACCGTCAATGCGGTACTGCCCGGCCCGACCCTGTCCGATGGCTTCGCCGCGATGATGGAAGACGAGCGCGCACGCACCGGCAAATCGCTGGAAGACCTCGGCCGCGACTTCGTCATGGCCCACCGCCCCAGCTCGGTAATCCAGCGCGCGGCCAGCGTCGAGGAGGTGGCCAACATGGTGGTCTACCTGGCCTCGGCACAGGCCTCGGCTACCTCCGGCGCGGCGCTGCGGGTGGACGGCGGCGTGGTCGACGACATCCTCTGAGCCGGCAGGGCAACGCGCGGGCGGCGCCGCTGCCATCCTGCGCGAACGGCGACAGTGCTAGGCTGCGCCGGTTCGCAAGGAGTTTCCATGTCCGGCCACAGCCAGTTCGCCCTGCTTAAACAGCGTCGTTTCCTGCCGTTCTTCATCGTCCAGTCGCTGGGTGCGTTCAACGACAACATCTACCGGCAGGCGATCATCGGCCTGCTGTTCTTCCTCGGCACGCCGATCGAAGAACGCTCGCTGTACACCAACCTGGCCCCGGCGATCTTCATCCTGCCCTACTTCCTGTTCTCGGCCCTGGCCGGGCAGATCGCAGAGAAGCTGGAGAAGTCGCGCCTGATCGTGATCACCACCACCATGGAGATCGTGATCATGTCGTTGGCCGCGGTCGGCTTCCTCACCGAAAGCATGCCGGTCCTGCTGGTGGCGCTGTTCTGCACCGGCATGCAGTCCACCTTGTTCGGGCCGGTGAAGTACTCGGTGCTGCCCTCGATCCTCAAGCCTGAGGAACTCACCGGCGGTAACGGCCTGGTCGAGATGGGCACCTCGCTGTCGATCCTGACCGGCATGATCGCCGGCGGCCTGATCTTCCAGCTGGCCGGCAGTCACGGCCCGATCGTGGCCGCCACGGCGGTAATTGCCCTGGCCGTGGCTGGCAACCTCACCGCGCGGATGATCCCCAAGGTCGATGCCGGCGCCCCGGACCTGAAGATCAATTGGAACCCGCTGCCCGAATCACTGGCCGTGCTGCGCATGGCCAAGAAGCAGAAGGCGGTCAGCAACGCGATCCTCGGCGTGTCCTGGTTCTGGTTCGTCGGCACCATGTTGACCTCGCAGCTGCCCACCTACGCCGAGGTCAATCTGGGCGGCGGCTCCACGCTGTATATCTTTGCCCTGGCCCTGTTCTCGGTCGGCACCGGCACCGGCTCGCTGCTGTGCGAAAAGCTCTCCGGGCGTACCGTCGAAATCGGGCTGGTGCCGCTGGGCGCCTTCGGCATGACCGCCTTCATGCTCGACCTGTACTTCGCCCGTGCCGGTGAGTCGGCGGCCGCCGGCATGTCGATCCTGCAGTTCGTGCAGCATGCCGGCAGCGTGCGCATCATCATCGACCTGATCGGCATCGGCCTGTTCACCGGTTTCTTCGTGGTGCCGCTGTTCGCGCTGATCCAGAGCCGCACGCCGAAGTCGGAAATGTCGCGCGTGTTCGCCGCGCTCAACATCCAGAACTCCGGCTTCATCGTATTGGCCGCCATGCTCGGCCTGATCACCCAGCGCCTGCTCGGCTGGACAATCCCGCAGCTGTTCCTGGCGCTGGCCATAGCCAATGCGGTGGTGGCGATCTACATCTTCACCATCGTCCCCGAATTCCTGATGCGTTTCCTCAGCTGGGTGATGGTGCGCGGCCTGTACCGATTGCGCCTGCACGGGATCGAGAACAACGTGCCCGACGAGGGCGCTGCGTTGATCGTCTGCAACCACGTCAGCTACATGGACGCGCTGATCCTGTCGGCGACGATCCCGCGCCCGGTGCGCTTTGTCATGTACTACAAGATCTTCAACATCCCGGTGATGCGCTGGATCTTCCGCACGGCCAAGGCGATTCCCATTGCCGGCGCGCGCGAGGACCCGGCGCTGATGCAGGCCGCCTTCGATGAAGTGGACAAGGCGCTGGCCGAGGGCGAACTGGTCTGCATCTTCCCCGAAGGCGCGCTCACCCGCGACGGCGACATGGCCGCGTTCAAATCCGGCGTCGAAAAGATCCTCGAACGGCGCCCGGTGCCGGTGGTGCCGATGGCGCTGCGCGGGATGTGGGCCAGCATGTGGAGCCGTCGCGACACCCGCCTGGGCCGCATGCGCGTCCCGCGCCGCTTCCGCGCCCATATCGAGGTGGCTGCCGCGCCGGCCGTACCCGGTCGGACCGCCACCGCCGAGGCGCTGGAACAGCAGGTCCGCCAACTCCGCGGGGAAAACGGCTGAGACACTGTGCGGTAGGGATGTAAACGCATACATCCAGCGGCCCATCGGGTAGATTAGCGCCCGGGAAAGCACATCCGCGTAGGCCAGCGCGGGCAGCGGTCGATGCCACTGAGGCATTGACTGCACAAAACCATGATGTCGCCGTCGCATGTGTGCCGTTCACCACGCTCCAACCGAGTCAAACCCACCCTAAAAAATGGAGTTTTCCAAATGAACGCCACTGCTCCGCAGATTCCGAACCACCTGGTCTGGGCCATCCTGGCTACCCTGTTCTGCTGCCTGCCCGGCGGCATCGTCTCCATCGTGTACGCCGCCCAGGTCAACGGCAAGATCGCCGCCGGTGACATCGCCGGCGCGCGCGACTCTTCGGACAAGGCGAAGAAGTGGGCGATGTGGTCGGCCATTGCTGGCGTCGTCGGTCTGGTGCTGTATTTCGTGCTGGTGATGGCGATGGGCGGCATTGGCGCGCTGAGCAACAGCAGCTACTGATGCGTGCCCGGACGGCCTGGCGGCGGAACTCCCACCGGTTCCGCCGCCAGGCCGTTCCACTGTCATGACCCCGCAATCGCGCGCCACCCTCGTCCGTTGGACCCCGACCGCCGCCGTCGCGGGCCTCGCCGTGGGCGCGGTGATCCTCCTGCGCAACGTCAATCCGTACGCGCAGCACAGTGCTCTGCCGGGCTGTCCCCTGTATGCATTGACGGGCCTGTATTGCCCGGGCTGCGGCAGCACCCGCTGCCTCTACTCGCTGGTCCACCTGGACTGGCACGGCGCCCTGGCAATGAATCCCCTGCTGGTGACTGCCCTGCCATTCTTGCTGTTGATGCTGCTGCACGGCGCCGGGGTGCGCATGCGTTGGCTCAACCCGGTGATGCGCGTGCTGGCCAGCCCAGTGTTCTGGCTGGTCCTGCTGGTGGGCTATGCCGTGCTCAGAAACCTGCCGTGGGCGCCATTCTCCTGGCTCGCGCCCGGTTGAGCAGGCGCGCCGGCTGAAACAGCACGGGTTCCCATATCGGTTAGATTACCGCCCAGTGCGGCCGATCCGCGCCATGCACCCCACCCCAAGAACATGGAGTTTGCCCAATGAATGCCACTGCCCCGCTGCCGCCAGCCTCCGGTACCGTTCCGAACTACCTGATCTGGTCGATCGTCGTCACCGTGCTGGCCTTCTTCATGTGCTGCGTGTCGTGCCTGAGCTTCCCGGCGATCGCTACCGGCATCGTGGCCATCGTGTTCGCCAACAAGGTCAACACGTTGCTCAACCAGGGCGACCTGGTCGCTGCGCGCCAGGCATCCAAGAACGCCAAGATCTGGGCCTGGGTCACCACCGGCATCCTGATCGCTTCCACGCTGTTCTCGGTCATCTGGCTGGCCTTCGTCGGCGTCGACGGCTACATGGAGCAGATCCAGCAGTTCCAGCAGCAGATGGAAAGCAGCCACTGATGACGCTGCTGCACGGCAAGCGCTGGTTGCTGGCCGCGCTCCCCCCGGTGGCGATCGCCACCGGGGCGGGGATCTGGGCCTTGCGCCATTTCGATCCCAACGCCGCCAACAGCCCGTTCCCGCCGTGCAGCTTCTTTGCCGTCACCGGTTATTACTGCATCGGCTGCGGACTGACGCGGGCGCTGCACGCGCTGGTCCACGGCGATGTGCTCACCGCGCTGTCGATGAATCCCCTGGCGATGGTGATGCTGGCCATCGCACCGCTGGTGCTGGGCTGGGCACTCGGCTGGCGTCCGCACTGGATGCAGCCGTTGATATCCCTGTTGATGAAGCCTGCCTTCTGGCTGACCCTGTTGCCGCTGTACTGGATCGCGCGCAACCTGCCGTGGGTTCCGTTTACCTGGCTCGCACCGGGCTGATCGCCCCAGCGTCGTGACGACCGCTCAGGTCACCCAGCCGGCAATCACCAGCAGCGCCAGCGCGGCCATCCACAGCAACAGCATCCGCCACACCAGGCTCATCGCATCGCGCAGTTCCGGCAGGCGGCGCCACACCGGCACCATGCCCGCATCGCTGTAATCGTGCGCGTCTTCGCGCAGCTCCGCGCTCACGCTGGCACGCGCCACCGCACCCAGAAACACCGTCGAGCCCGCCCACTGGTTGCCGTGCGCCTGTCGCCACGCCTTGTAGGCCGTATCGAAATTGCCCACCAACGCCATCGACAGCGACATCAGCTGCGCCACCGGCCATTCCAGCCAGCCCAGTACGATGCGCGCCCCGGCCATGCAGTCCACTGTCGCCAGCGAACGCATCGGGCCCACCGCCAGCAACGCCAGCAGCCGATACGCCAACGCACCCACCGGCCCCAGCAACAGAAACCAGAACAGCACCGCGAACCAGCGCCGCAGCGCATTGAGCACCGTCGCCTCGACCAAGGACGGCACGTCCTCGTGCAGGCTGCCACCGGCCGATTGCAGCTGCGCGATCGCCACGTGTCGGGTCGGGGCATCATCGGCATCGATCACCGCCTCGACATCACGGTCCAGATCGCGCGGGCCCCAGCAGATCACCAGCGTGGCCACGCCCAGCAGCAGCGAGGGCAGGCCGAACAGGCGGCCGTGCAGCGCCCACTGCACCAGCAGGAGCAGCAGCACCCACGGCAGCAGCGCCACGATCCAGCCCTGGCGGCCACGCCAGAAGCCCGAGGGTGCCGCGTGCACGTCCAGCCATTGCAGCCAGCGCCGGTACAGTCCGAAGCGGCGCAGCGCCACCGCCGCGACAGGCGCGACATGGCCGAGGGCCAAGGCGACCAGCACGGCGACGAGGGTGGTGAACATGTAAGCCTCCGGCGCGGTTTCTGGCCGCTACTATGCCCTGCGGCCCGGCAATTCCCCGGGGCCGTTGGTAATGTACGCCGTCACGTGTTCAGCCAGCGGCAACGCCGGCTCGCGATCAGCCCACCTGCTGGCGGTACCAGTGTTCGATCAGGCTGCGCGAGATCGAAATCGGTGGCGACAGGCGGATGCCCTGTCCGTCGTCTTCGACATCCCGGGCCAGCGCCGCGCCCACTTCCTCGGCGGTGAACCAGCGGGCATCTTCCAGTTCACCGTTCACCGTCGGCACGTCGTCCTCGGCGGTGGCGGCAAAGCCCAGCATCAGTGCGCCGGGGAACGGCCACGGCTGGGTGCCCAGGTAGCGGCATTCGCGTACGCGCACCTTGCTCTCTTCGAAGACTTCACGCACCACGGTCTGTTCCAGCGACTCGCCCGGTTCGACGAACCCGGCCAGCACCGAGTAGCGGCGCGGCGCCCAGTTGGCCTGGCGCCCGAGCAGCAGGCGCCCGTTGTTTTCCACCGCCACGATCACCGCCGGGTCCACCCGTGGGTAATGCTCGGTGCCGCATTGCGCGCACCGGCCGACGAAGCCGCCGCGCGAGAAGGTGACCGCACCGCCGCAGACGCCGCAGAAGCGCGTGCGCGAGTGCCAGTAGGACATGCCGCGTGCGTAGCAGAACGCACTGGCATCGGCGGCCGACCACGTCGTGGCCGATTCACGAAGGTCCACCCGTTGCGGGGCGGTGACATCCAGGGCGGATGCTTCCAGCGAGAACCAGGCGCGTTCGGCGCGCAGGCCCAGGAAGATCGCGGTCCCCGGCCCCCCGCCCACCTGCGCGCCGGTCAGCGGCAGGGGCTGGCCATCGTCCCCGGCCAGCGCGCGGCCGTCCTGGTCCATGACCAGCACATGCGCATCGGGCCACAGGCGTGCCAACGCGTCGGCGTCATCACGCAGCGTATCGGCACGTTCGAGGGGTTCGGTGGTGAAGGCGAAACCGGACAGCGGCGAAGAAAATCTCGACATACGCAAAGCCTGCCCAACTTCGACGACAGTGGCAAGCACCGGCCCACCCGTCGGGTCGCCGGTGCCGCCCGATCACATGCTGAAACTGCTGCCGCAGCCGCAGGTGGTCTTGGCGTTCGGATTGCGGATCACGAACTGCGCGCCGGTCAGGCTCTCGGTGTAATCGACCTCGGCGCCCATGAGGTACTGCAGGCTCAGCGGATCGACCAGCAGAGTGACTCCGTTGGTGTCCACGGCCAGGTCGTCCTCGGCACGGTTCTCATCGAACTCGAAGCCGTACTGGAAGCCCGAGCAGCCACCGCCCTGGATATAGACGCGCAGGGCAAGCGAGGTACTGGCCTCGTCCTGGATCAGTTCCTTCACTTTGGCCGCAGCGGCCTCGGTGAAGTTCAGGGGACGGTCCAGCGACTGGTAGTTCGGCGCGGGCGCGGGGGCGCCGGGCAGGGAAACAAGCGTGCTCATGTCCCCAGCATGGGGGCGCATGAGCACGCTTTCAAGCGATTGCCCGTTCAGGCCATCGCGTCGGCAAGCTTCTTGCGGGCGCTGCTGTCCTTGCCCTTGTCGGCGTTTTCATCGGCCGGCGGCGGCAGGGCCATCTGGGCGTTGCCGTGGATCAGGCGACCGGTCAGCTGGGCCCCGGCGTTCATTTCCACCACCTGATAGTGGATGTTGCCGGTCACCCGCGCGGTCGGGGTCAGCTCGACCTTCTCGCTGGCGTGCACATCCCCGTCCAGGCGGCCGCTGATGACCACCACCTGGGCACGGATCTCACCCTCGATGCTGCCCTGCTCGGCCAGCGTCAGGGTGGCATTGGCTGCGCCGTCGGCGGCGATCACCTTGCCCAGGATGGTGCCTTCCACGTACAGGCCCCCACTGAATTCCACATCACCGCGGATCACCACCTGCGCGCCGATCAGCGCGTCCACGACCAGATGTCCGTCGCGGTTGGATTTATTGCTGCCAAACATGGGCTTACTCCCCTTCTTTTGCCGATGGTGCAGCCGGTGCGCCGGCCTGCTTCCAATCAAAAACCTGGGTGGCGCCCCCCGCGCCCGATCCCAGCGTGACCCGCACACGTTGCGGGGTGAAGTCTTTCGGCAGGATGATGCTGCCGGTGAGCTGCTGGAAGTACCGGAAGGAATAGTCCTGGCCCGGTACCTTGGTGCGCTGGTGCAGCTCGTCCCAGCTGACCGAGGTCAGCTTGCCGCCTTTGACGCCTTCTACGGTGAAACGCATCTGGCCCTGGCTGATCGCGCCACGGTTCAGGTTCTGGGTGAGCACCACCGCGTACTGCCAGGTGCCGCCGGTTTCCGGGGCAAACTCGACCGAATGGGTGTTCAGGCCCTTGCGCTGGCTGGTCGCCCCGACCAGACGCTCGTAGAAGGCCACGTCCGCGCGCAGCCCGGCGATCTCTTCATCGCGCTCGCCCAGCGAGGTCTGCACTTCATTGTTGGCCGCGCGGCTGATGCGGTCGGAGGCCTGCAGCGTGGCCTGGCGCTGCTGCAGTTCCACCACCTGCTTGTTGAGCGCGTCCGCGTGCGCCTGTGCGGCGTCCAGCTGCTTGCCCACGTCGCCGCCGGGGCCGGCGGTCCAGCGGCCGACCAGCACCGCCACGATCAAGGTGACCAGCCACACCCCGGCCAGGATGGCCAGGCGACGGCGATCGGGCGCGGGCGCGTTGCCGGGCCGGCGGATCTGGATACGGGACGGTGTGGGGTTGCTCATGGCGGATGTCCGCGGCAGCGCCCAAGGCGATACCGGCACGGCCTCTGTCGGAACGATCGACTGGTTAGTGTAAGTCAGGGTCGGCCCATTTCACGCGCCCCGGGGCGTGGCCGGCGGTGGCGTTCATCGACGTCATCCCCGATAGTGTGGGCCTGTGCACACTTTGCAGGCGGAGCGCATCCCATGACCGAAGCCCATCTGTTCGTCATCGGCATCCTGCTGGCCTGGCTGGCCGGCATCCGCGCGTACCTGACCGTATTCGGCGTGGGCCTGGCCGGGCTGCTCGGCTGGGTCGATCTGCCGCCGGCGCTGCAGGCCACCCAATCCTGGTGGGTGCTGGGCACCTCGGCGGTGCTGGCCATCGCCGAGTTCTTCGCCGACAAGATCCCCGGGGTGGATTCGGTCTGGGACCTGGTCCAGACCCTGGCACGGGTCCCGGCTGGCGCCTTCCTGGCCGCGGCCACGTTGTCGCCCAGCGGCGAGCTCAGCGGCACCGCGCTGGTCGCCGGCGCCGGGGTGGCACTGGCCAGCCATGGATTGAAGTCCGGCACCCGCGCCCTGCTCAATACCTCGCCCGAACCGGCCAGCAACTGGATGGCCTCGGCCGCCGAGGACACGGTGGTGGTCGGCGGGCTGGCGCTGGCACTGGCGCATCCGTGGCTGGCCCTGATCGTGGTGATCGGCTGCAGCCTGGCCGGCGCGCTGGTGGTGTGGCTGGTCTGGCGCACCTTGTGGAAAGGCATGCGCTGGCTGCTCGGGCAGGCCAGCCCAGCGCCGGATGTACTGACGAACCGCGACGTGCTGCCACCGTAAACCGGAGCACGCACGGCATAATTGCGCCGCAGACTGGGAGTACTGATGGCCGTCACCGAAAACGTTGTTGCATCCGCCCGCGCCACGCGCGCTGAAACCCCGCCGGCCGACCATTGGCAGCGCTGGGTCGGGACGCCCGCGCCCGTCGCGGCGCCGAGCAACGTGGTGCCGCTCACCGCTGCCATTGCCGTTGCACCGATGCCGCCGCCGATGCCGCCCCTGCCCGCTCTGGAAACGTCCCAACCGGACGACGGCGCCACGCCGCTGGCCCTGGATGCACCGTATCGGGTACTGATCGTTGAAGACGACCGCTCGCAGGCCCTGTTCGCGCAGAGCGTGCTTCACGGCGCCGGGATGGAAGCCATCGTGCACAGCGATGCCGAAGGCGTGCAGCAGGCGATCGCCGAGAACCGCCCCGACCTGATCCTGATGGACCTGCACCTGCCCGGCCTGGACGGCATGCGCCTGACCGCGCTGATCCGCCAGCAACCGGGTCAGCAGCTGCTGCCGATCGTGTTCCTCAGCGGGGACCCGGATCCGGAGCGCCAGTTCGAAGTGCTCGACAGCGGCGCCGACGATTTCCTCAGCAAGCCGATCCGTCCGCGCCACCTGATCGCCGCCGTGTCCAACCGGATTCGCCGCGCCCGTGCGCAGGCCGCCTCGCAGCCCGGCGCGCACGGCGCCCCGGCGATGAACAATCCCGAGACCGGCCTGCCCACCCGTCACCACGTGATGCAGCAGTTGGCCGCGTCGCTGGCGCACCGCGATCACGGCGGGCTGTTCTTCATCGAAGTGGCCAGTGCGCTGGGCCTGCGCGAACGCTACGGCTATGCCGCGTTCGAGCGGCTGATGGTGCAGGCCGCGCAGCGCCTGGCCGATGCAGCGCAGCCGCACCTGCTGGCGCGCTTGAACGACAACAGCTTCCTGGTGCTGGCGCGTGGCGTCGACGAGGAAAGCCTGGACAAGATGGCCCAGCACCTGCGCGAGCAGCTGTCCGCGCGCGCGTTCGTGATCCGCGATGACGAATCGGTGCACCTGCGCGGGGTGGTCGGGCATGCGCAGCTGTCGCTGGGCTTCAGCGATGCCGGCACCGCGCTGGAAGCGGTCGAGCGCACCACGCTGCAGGCCCGGCTGCTCAGCGCCGGCGTGGCCGCGCACGTGCGCCGCGAGGATGTCGCCGCACAGGAACACCTGGCCCTGCTGGAAGGCCAGCTCGAACTGGCCTACCAGCCGATCGTGGCCGTGGCCGGTGGCGACACCGCGCAGTACCAGGTGCTGCTGCGGCTGCGCCAGGCCGATGGCAGCGTGCTCACTGCCGGCCAGGTGATTCCCGCCGCCGAAGCGGCCGGGCGCATCGCCGACCTGGACCAGCAGGTCCTCGATCACGCCCTCGGGCTGCTCGATCTCTACCGCCACGCCACCCAGCCGTTGCATCTGTTCGTGTCGCAGTCGCTGCGCACGCTGGCGCGCGACGCCTTCGCCGACTGGCTGCTGGAATCGCTGGAACGTCGCCAGATCCCCGGCAGCGCGGTGGTCATCGACGTACGCCTGCCCGACGCGCTGATCCACACCGTCACCCTGCAGCAGTTCTGCGCGCGCATGAGCGCGGTGGGCGTGCGCTTCTGCCTGAGCCAGTTCGAGCCGGGCAGCGACGCCAACGCGCTACTGACCCAGCTTCCACTCACGTATGTGCGCATGGCAGCCCGCTTCTCCAGCGCCCATGCCAACCAGCACACCCGCGACGAGCTGCGCGCGGCGATCGAAAACGCGCACCGCGCCGGGCTGCAGATCATTGGCCAGCAGATTGAAGATCCGCAGGCTGCCGCCGCGATGTGGATGGGCGGGGTCGACTTCATCCAGGGCAACATGGTGCAGTCGGCGGGCAGTGAACTGAACTTCGACTTCCACAACGCGGTGTTGTGAGCATGACGACCCACGGACGGGTTCCACGCGCACTCTGGCTGGCAGCGATGGCCGCCGCCGTTGCAGGCACGGCCGCGATCCTGGCCGCCCTCGGCAGCCGCGGGCCGTGGCCGCTCATCGCCGCCGCCGCTGCCGTGCTGGCGATGATCGCCAGCCTGACCTGCGTGCAGCACTGGCGCGACACCCAGCAGCGGCTGCAACAGCTGCAGCGGCGCGGCGATGCGCTGGCCCGCGAGCGCGACCAGCTGCAGCACGCGGTGCAGCAGCAGGATGTACTGGAGCAGGAACTGCTGCGCGCCAAGCAGGCGGCCGAAGCCGCCGCGCTGGCCAAGGGCGAGTTCCTCGCCACCATGAGCCACGAAATCCGCACCCCGCTCAACGGCATCCTGCCAATGCTGGACCTGATCGCAGGCGGCCAGCTCGGCAACGACCAGCGCCAGATGCTGCAGACCGCCACGGTCAGCTCGCAGCAGCTGCTGCGCATCGTCGATGACATCCTCGATTACTCCCGTCTGGAGGCCAAGGGCCTGGACCTGGAGATCACCACCTTCAACCTGCGCGAACTGCTCGAAGGCCTGGTCCAGCTGATGCAGCGCACCGCCGATCCCAAGGCGCTGATGCTGTCGCTGGAACTGGACCCGGCGGTGCGGCTGTCGGTGCGGGGCGATCCGGTGCGGCTGCGCCAGGTGCTGGGCAACCTGCTCGTCAACGCGATCAAGTTCACCGAGCGCGGCCAGATCCGCGTGCGCGTGCAGCGCCAGGGCGAAACCAGCGCGCAGCATCAGTTGCGCTTCGAGGTCATCGACACCGGCATCGGCATCGACGCGGCCCTGCAGTCGCGCCTGTTCCAGTCCTTCAGCCAGGCCGATGCGTCCACCACGCGCATCTACGGCGGTACCGGGCTGGGGCTGGCGATCTGCAAACGCATCATCGACCTGATGCACGGACGCATCGGCGTCACCTCCACGCCAGGCCAGGGCGCCACGTTCTGGTTCGAGATTCCGCTGTTGAAAGTGATCGGCGACCTGCCCACGCTCGGCAGCGGCATCGGCACCACCCGCGCCCTGCTGGTCAGCACCGATGCACCGTTGGCCGCGCGCCTGGAACGCGTGCTGGAGCACCACGACGTGCGCCTGCACGTCGTGGACAGCGCCTCGACCGCACTGGACATCCTGCGCGCGCCGCAGCGCCCCGGCATCGAACCGGCGTTGACCTGGGTGATCGCCGACACCGACGCGCTGCGCCACGGCGCCATCGCGTTGCACCGGGCGGTCCTGCGCGACGCACGCGATCCCATCCCCAAACTGCTGTGGCTGCAGGGCAAGGACGCGCTGGCACCGGTGCTGCTCGGCGATGCGCTGGCGTTGCCACGCGACGCCGCCGACAGCGAGCTGCATGCGCTGCTGCGTCCCGCCAGCGCGCCCGCGCGCCCCGCGCCGCTGCTGGCTGATGTCGAGGCCGATGCAGGTCGCGAGCCGTCGCCACAGCTGGGCCTGCGCGTGCTGCTGGTGGAAGACAACAGCGTCAACCTGGCCGTCGCCCAACGCTTGTTGCAGGTGCTGGGGTGCAGCGTGGTGACCGCCAACGATGGCGAGCAGGCATTGCAACGCCTGGATACCCAGCGCTTCGACCTGGTGCTGATGGATTGCCAGATGCCGGTACTGGATGGCTACCAGGCCACGCGTCGTTGGCGCGCGCGGGAAACCGGGAACGGTGCCGCGCGTCTGCCGGTAGTGGCGATGACCGCCAACGCCATGGCCGGCGACCGCGAGCGCTGCCTGCAGGCCGGCATGGACGATTACCTGTCCAAACCGGTCAACCGCGCCTCGCTGCAGGCGTGTCTGCAGCGCTGGCAGGGCGAGGCGCCGGCGGTACACACGCCGGTGCAGGCACTGCGCGAGCCCGATCCGGCCGACATCGCCGCAGGCTTGGCCGCCCTGGGCGCGGCCGGCGTCGGCGAGAACGGCGACGAGCCGCTGCCGGTGCTGGACAACAGCGTGCTGGATGAACTGCTGGAGGTGATCGGTGCGCAGACCGCGCAGATCATCGGCGTGTTCCTGGACGACACGCCCGCGCTGATCCAGCAGTTGCAGGATGCCTCGGTCGCCGCCGACCTGGACCAGCTGCGCGCCATCGCGCACAGCCTGAAATCGGCCAGCGCCAATGTCGGGGCCATCGCCCTGTCGGTGGCCGCACGTCGGATCGAACACGACGCACGCGCCGGCACGCTGGAGCGCCCCGCCGTGGCCGTGGCGCTGTTGATCGCCGAGTTCGCCCGCGCGCGGATCGCGCTGGCCGGCTATCAGAACGGCCTGCGCGCCCCGCTGCAGGGCTGACTCAGTCGTCCAGCTTGGTGAGCAGGTAGTTCGGCTCGCTGATGCGCTCGATCAGATCCAGCTGGGTTTCCAGCCAGTCGATGTGCTCCTCTTCGGAATCCAGGATCTTCACGAACAGCTGGCGGCTCACGTAGTCGCCCACGGAGTCGGCATACGACACCGCATCACGCAGGGTGACCACACCGTCGCGCTCCAGCGCCAGATCGCATTGCAGGATCTCGGTCGGGTTCTCACCGATGCGCAGCTTGCCCAGCGCCTGGAAGTTCGGCAGGCCTTCGAGGAACAGGATGCGATCGGACAGCATGTCGGCATGCTTCATCTCTTCGATCGATTCCTTGTACTCGTGGTCGGCCAGTTCCTTCAGGCCCCAGTTCTTCAGCATCTTGGCGTGCAGGAAGTACTGGTTGATCGCGGTCAGCTCGTTGTAGAGGACCTTGTTGAGGAATTCGATGACTTTGGCGTCGCCCTTCATGAGCTGCTCCTGCTGCGTGTGAACGCGCGCACTGTAGCGCTTCGGGCGAAACCATGAAGGAACGCGAATCGTGCTCAGTTGCGCCGTCGCGCAACTGGGCACGACGCCTACGATCCGCTAGCAACCCGGGGTCGGTGGGTTGCCTCCACACCTCCGCGCGCTTTGGCGCGCCCCCTGTACTCCAAGGGAGCTCTCCACCCGACGGGATAGGTTGAGTCCACGCAGCGCGGATTAAAGGACCACGCAACGCGCCGCCTTGCGGGGCGGTCTCGGTCGTTCTTTCAAGAGAAACCCAGCAGGCACCGCGCAGTTGCGCGGAGAGGTACCTCAGGCAACTTGGGCCAGGCCCAACACCGGCAACGGCAGGTCGTGGGTGGCGCTGAACTTGGCCAGCAGGTCGGCCGCCATATCCAGGCACGAGCCGCAGGTGGCACCACAGCCGGTACGCATGGTCAGTTCGGACACGCTTGCGACACCGCTTTGCGCGGCTTCGCGGATCTGGTGGTCGGTAACCCCGTTGCAGATGCAGACGTACACGTGCGGACTCGGCAGACAGGCCCGGATCGGCCTGCCGCTATTCAAATCGAAACGAGAATGGTTGTCAATTTCGTATCTGAATCATTCTCGATACGGTTCAGCGACCCGGTGCACACCCTCCGGACTTGGCGGCAGATCGTCGACCGGACCGGCCCCTGGAGCCACGATCTGGGTCGTGGCGCCGTCTCAGGGGGTGCCCGGCTCGGCCTTGGCCTTCTTCGGCCAGTAGCCCCGCTTGGGCGGCGGAGTGCTGCGCTTGCGCGGCCGATCATGCCCGGCCGTGTTGCCGGGCATCCAGGCCTCCTGGGCGGACTTGGGCATCGATTCCACCCCGGTGCCGGCCACGCCCCGCGCCAACGGCGCCAGATGGCGCAGCGCACGTGCATAGACCCCGCGCTTGAACATCACCACATGCTCGACCGGGTACCAGAAATCCACCCAGCGCCACTGGTCGAACTCGGGGCTGTCGGTATGGTCCAGCGACACATGGGATTCGTCGCCGGCCAGCCGCAGCAGGAACCACACCTGCTTCTGGCCGATGCAGACCTGTTTCTCATTGCGGCGGATGGCCCGTGCCGGCAGCCGATAGCGAAGCCAACCCGGCGTCGCCCCGAGCACTTCGACGTGCTCCGGCAACAACCCGGTTTCTTCGTGCAACTCGCGATACATGGCTTCGACAGGCGTCTCGTCGGTATTCATGCCGCCCTGCGGGAACTGCCAGCCGTCCCGGCGCACACGTCGCGCCCAGAACACCTGCCCGTCTTCCCGCATCAGCACAATACCGACGTTCGGTCGATAGCCGTCCGGATCGATCACGATGCGGACTCCTAGAAAAATCTACTGTCCGGGACTGTGACACGCCGGCTGTCCACTCACAAGCGTGATGAAAAAGTGTTGACAGATCCCGGATACATCTCCAGAATTACCGGCTCCCTAGGCTATGTAGCTCAGCCGGTTAGAGCACAGCACTCATAATGCTGGGGTCGGTGGTTCGAGTCCACCCATAGCCACCAAGTTCAGCTTGGTTTTGTAGGGAAAAAGTGCAATACTTGCACGCAGATATTGCCCCGTCGCCAAGCGGTAAGGCACCTGACTCTGACTCAGGCATTCGGTGGTTCGAATCCATCCGGGGCAGCCAAATAAAACAAAAGGCCTGATCGAAAGATCAGGCCTTTTGTTTTATTTGGTGCAGTTAGCTGGGCGCTATGCGCCCAGCACCCCAACCTTGCGCAGCAAGACTGGGGTCCGCCTCCCTTACCTCCACATCCCCGCGCCTGTCGGCGCGCGCCCTTGGACTCTCCAAGGGGCTGCTTCGCCTGATGGTGCAGGAGGGGCGCTGGGCGCCATTGGGGGCAGGCGGGCAGGCGGGCAGGCGGGCAGGCAGCGTTCGCCATCAACGGCGAGATACGCCGCGATTGATCGGCGATGACGCCAGCACGGCCAGCGGCCCGGATGATGGAAGAGCGCAATCGGGGTCACGACCATCGCAAGCGTCACCCTCGGCTCGCGGATGGGCGACGAGGTTGCCGGCCAGCGGCCGGCACTACCGATTCAACGCCCCCAGGCGCTCGCCCGTTTTGCCTCGCTTTTCCCCTGCTCACCAGCCAACTGTCGAGGGTCGGCGCGGGTGGGTTGGCGGGACCCTGAGCCGCATGGATGCGGCGACGGAGCTTACACGGATGTACTTGCAGCGTGTCCCGMCAAYCCACCCGCGCCGACCCAGCCAGGCCAATGCGCAGAGCAGATGCTTTGGCTTTGGATATCGGGCAATGGCAACGGAAGAGGCAGAGGCGATGGCGATGGCGACGGCAGCCGAGCATGGCTCGGCTCTACCGGCCTGTTTCTGGCACCCTGCACCGCCCTTGGCAATGCGGCATCCCACAAACGGGAAAAGCCCGGCCGAGGCCGGGCTTTTGCTGTCCTCCCAGCGGGATCCCGAAAGATCCCACGCCAGGCGCGATGGATCAGCGCTTGGAGAACTGGGTGGCGCGACGTGCCTTGTGCAGGCCGACCTTCTTACGCTCGACTTCACGGGCGTCACGGGTCATGAAGCCAGCCTTGCGCAGCTCGGACTTCAGGGTTTCGTCGTACTCGACCAGCGCACGGGCGATGCCCAGACGGATCGCACCGGCCTGGCCGGTGGTGCCGCCGCCAGCGGCGGTGACCATGATGTCGAAGCTTTCGGTGTTCTTGGTCAGCTCCAGCGGCTGGCGCACGATCATGCGCGCGGTCTCACGGCCAAAGAACTCGTCCAGCGGACGGCCATTGACGGTGATGTTGCCGGCGCCCTTGCGCAAGAACACGCGGGCGGTGGAGGACTTGCGGCGGCCGGTGCCGTAGTTTTGAGTGATAGCCATGATTAGATATCCAGAACCTGAGGCTGCTGAGCGGCGTGCGGGTGCTCGGAACCCGAGTACACCTTGAGCTTGCGGTACATGGCGCGGCCCAGCGGGCCCTTCGGCAGCATGCCCTTGACGGCGGTCTCGATGACGCGCTCCGGGTGGCGCTCAAGCGCCTGGGCCAGAGTTTCGGTCTTCAGGTTGCCGATGTAGCCAGTGAAACGGTGATACAGCTTGTCCTGCAGCTTCTTGCCGGTGACGACAATCTTTTCTGCATTGATGACAACCAGGTAATCACCGGTATCAACGTGAGGGGTGTAAACCGGCTTGTGCTTGCCGCGCAGACGGCGGGCCAGCTCGGTGGACAGACGGCCCAGCGTCTTGCCGGAAGCGTCGACGAGATACCAGTCACGCTGGACGGTCTCGGACTTTGCAGTGAAAGTGCTCATGAAAGAACTCAAGTAGGTCGGGCTCATTGCGGCGCTGAACGGCCGGAACTCTGCCACGCGTTGTGAAGAGGCGGGATTGTACCGGCGCGACCCCGCACATGCAAGTTGACCCCTGCCGTGGCTTGGCACACCGCCGCCAGGGGGCGAGAATCGACGATCCCCCGCTGCACGCCGCCCCGCCATGACCGTGACCCGCCAGATCACCCCGCTCGATCACCTGCTGACCGAAGCCCAGCGCGCCCTGGACACGGTCTTCGGCAACCCGCCGGCCAGCCGCCCCTACCCCGCCCAGGCCACGCCGGACGTGCAGATGGCCAGCGCCGAGCGCCGCCATGCCGCCGGCCTGATGCGCATCAACCATGTCGGCGAGGTGTGCGCCCAAGGCCTGTACTTCGGCCAGGCCGCGGTCGCCCAGGAGCCGCAGACCCGTGCCCACCTGCTCGACGCGGCCCAGGAAGAGACCGATCACCTGGCCTGGTGCGCCCAGCGCCTGCGGGAACTGGACAGCCGCCCGAGCCTGTTCAACCCGATCTGGTACGCCCCTCATGAACCCATCTGGATGCACGCGTTGCCGGCCAGCGGCCGGCACCACCGGGGGTGCGTGCGCGACGTCCTTCCGACGCGCCGATCAGCCCCCGACCAGCTTCAACCCGATCACGCCGGCCACGATCAGGCCCACACAGGCCAGCCGCGGCAGCGAGGCGCTGTCGCCGAACAGGAAGATGCCCAGCGTGGCCACGCCGAGGGCGCCGATGCCGGTCCAGATCGCATAGGCGGTGCCGACCGGGATCGACTTCATCGCCTGGCTCATCAGGTACAGGCTGACCAGCGCCGCACCGACGGTGGCCAGGGTGGGCAGCGGCCTGCTGAAGCCCTCCGAGTACTTCATTCCGATCGCAAAGCCGATTTCGAACAGGCCGGCCAGCAGCAGATAGATCCAGGGCATGGGTACTCCTGTGAAAAAACAAAAACGGCCCGGTGTCTTCACACCGGACCGTCGTCGATTGGCTTCCCTGGCACCGGTACTGCACGGATCCGGGCATCACGGGGCGGGCCATCCCGCCGGGTGCAGCGCCGCCACCGGTTGCCCGGGGCGGCTGTCACAGCGGTATTACTCGGTCAGGTTGCGCCCGTGGAACAGCTCTTCGATCTCGCGACGCAGCAGCGCCTCGATCTTCATGCGTTCCTTGAACGACAGGTTCTTGGCCTTCTCTTCGAACAGGTACTGGTCCAGGTCGAAGTCCTTCAGGTGCATCTTCGTGTGGAAGATGTTTTCCTGGTAGACGTTGACGTCGAACATCTCGTAACGCGACTTGATGTTCTTGGCCAGGAAGTTCTGGATCGAGTGGATCTTGTGATCGATGTAGTGCTTCTTGCCCTTTACATCACGGGTGAAGCCACGCACGCGGTAGTCCATGATCACGATGTCCGATTCCAGACTCTCGATCAGGTAGTTCAGCGCCTTCAGCGGGGAAATCACGCCACAGGTAGCCACATCGATGTCCGCGCGGAACGTGGCGATGCCCTCCTGCGGGTGGGTCTCCGGGTAGGTATGGACAGTGATGTGGCTCTTGTCCATGTGCGCGACCACGGCATCGGAGATCAACTCCTTGCCGGCCTGCTTCTTGTCGATCACCGGTTCTTCAGAGATCAGGATCGTCACCGAGGCACCCTGCGGATCGTAATCCTGGCGCGCCACGTTGAGGATGTTGGCGCCGATGATCTCGGCGACATCGGTCAAGATCTGAGTAAGCCTATCGGCGTTGTACTCTTCATCAATGTATTCGATGTAACGCTGACGCTCTTCTTCGGTGCGCGCGTAACACACGTCATAGATGTTGAAGCTCAGCGCCTTGGTGAGGTTGTTGAAACCCTGCAACCTCAGGCGAGGCAACGGCTTGACCACGGCGGTGGATCCTGTGAGTGGTGGGAAAGGCGCAATTATGGGGCAAAGTGATCGGGGGCGAAACTTGCATCGAAAGGAATAGGTGTGCTCTGTTTGCCCTTAACAAACCGGATCGTTAAGCTCGCGGCACATAGCCGTGAATTGTTCATGAGCAAAGGGAGCGCCTCAAACGTGTCAACTGTGCGCCTTGCCACAAGTCCACTGGCCCTGGATATCGCCACCATCGACCGTTTTCTGGCCCACAGCCATCGCCGCCGCTACCCCGCGCGGACCGATGTGTTCCGCCCCGGGGACCCCGCTGGCACCCTTTACTACGTGATAAGCGGCTCGGTTTCTATAATTGCTGAGGAAGAGGACGACCGCGAGCTGGTCCTCGGCTACTTCGGTTCAGGTGAATTCGTCGGCGAGATGGGGCTGTTCGTCGAATCCGACCGTCGCGAGGTGATCCTGCGCACCCGCACCCCCTGCGAGCTGGCTGAGATCAGCTACGAACGCCTGCACCAGCTGTTCCTCGGCCCGCTGTCGGCCGACGCCCCGCGCCTGCTGTACGCGCTTGGGCAGCAGATCTCCAAGCGGTTGCTGGACACCAGCAGGAAAGCCAGCCGCCTGGCCTTCCTGGACGTCACCGACCGTATCGTCCGCACCCTGCACGACCTGTCCCGCGAGCCGGAGGCCATGAGCCACCCGCAGGGCACCCAGCTGCGCGTTTCCCGCCAGGAACTGGCCAGGCTGGTCGGCTGCTCGCGTGAGATGGCCGGCCGCGTACTGAAGAAGCTGCAGACCGACGGGCTCCTTCACGCCCGCGGCAAGACCGTGGTCCTGTACGGCACCCGTTGACGCCTGCGCCTGCCCCTGCCCCGTCCCGGACCGCGCACCGGCGGGTCCCCGTAGTGCCGGCCGCTGGCCGGCAACCAGGCAGCCCCAGACCCAGGCCTACCCCGCTTGGCGGGGGTTGCCGACCAACGGCCGGCACATCCCAGACCTCCACCTCATCGGTTTGCCGCTAGGCTGTTGCCATGGAACTGGGCAGCGAATTCTATTGGTTCATCCTGATCGGCCTCGGCGCGCAGCTGGTCGACGGTGCGTTGGGCATGGCCTTCGGGCTGGTCTCGTCCTCGGTGCTGCTGAGCATGGGCCTGCCGCCGGCGGCGGTGAGCGCCAGCATCCATACCGCCGAAGTGTTCACCACGGGCGCGTCGGGCGTTTCGCATCTGGTGGCTGGCAACGTCGACCGACGCCTGTTCCTGCGCCTGGCCCTGCCAGGCGCGGTGGGCGGGGTGGTCGGTGCGTACGTGCTGACCCAACTGCCGGGCGAGTTCATCCGCCCGTTCATCTATGCCTACCTGCTGATCCTGGCGATCTTCATCCTGCTGCGCGCCGCCGGCCGGCTGATGCCTGCCCAGGAAGTGAAGCGCGTACCGGTGCTGGGGTTTGTGGCCGGGCTGCTGGATGCCAGCGGCGGTGGCGGCTGGGGGCCGGTGGCCACCTCCACCCTGCTGGCCCGCGGCGGCCAGGTCCGCACCACCATCGGCACGGTCAATGCGGCCGAGTTCGTGGTGACGCTGGCGGTGTCGATCACCTTCCTGCTGACGATGGGCCTGCAGTACCTGAACATCGTCGCCGGGCTGATGATCGGCGGAATGATGGCCGCGCCGGTGGCGGCGCTGCTGGTGAAACGGGTCAAGGAACGCTGGGTGCTGGTGGCCGTCGGCGTACTGGTGCTGTCGATCAGCCTGTTCCAGATCGGCCACGCCTTCCTGTCGTGGCGTGGCGCAACCTAGGCCGAAGGCGTCATCGCAGGATCAGACCGGATCGCCGGCCCGATCCACGCAGCCCCAGTTGAGCACGGGCGTCCCCGGCGGCAGCACCTGGCGGAAATGGGCCACCCGCGACGCCTTGGGATTGACCACCACGGGCGCCTTGGCGGCCAGCAGCAACGGCAGGTCGGCGCTGCTGTCGGAGTAGGCGATGGCGATTTCGCCGTAGCCGCGCTCGCGCAGCATGCGCATCTTCTCTTCGTTGTGGCAGTGGCGGGTGGCGATCACCGCGCCCAGGCACGGGCCGACCTCGGTACCGATCACCGGCACGTCCTGGTGGGCGACGAAGGCCAGGATCGCGCGGGCCAGCTCGGGCGGTGCGCCGGTGGCGACCACCACGCGGTCGCCCTGCGCACGATGCCTGGCGAACACCGCCAGCGCGACCGGCAGCAGCCGGCGGCGGATATCGGCCTCGTGGGTAAGCACGTAGCGGTCGATGACCTTGTTGAACTCGCGCGCCCGGTGCAGGCCGAAGGTGGCGATCCAGACGTAGCCGGAAATGCCACGGCGGCGGGTGGGCAGGAACGCCACCAGCGGCCCCAAGATCGGCGTGGCCAGCAGCGCGACCAGCAACCGCAGCGGGTTGCGCTTGATCAGCCAGGCAAACAGATGGCTGCCCGAGTCGCCATCGTAGAGGGTGTGATCAAAATCGAAGACCACCAGCGTGGCGTCGTCGCGCGGCGTTGGGTAGTTCGCAGTCATGCGCTGAAGAATAGCTGACGAAGGCCCTCGCCGGGCTCTTCCACGCGCATGAAGGCCTCCCCCACCAGGAACGCATTGACCCCGGCCTCAAGCATGACGCTGACATCGGCCGGGCCGAGGATGCCGCTTTCGGTGACCAGCAGGCGATCGCGCGGCACCGCCTGGCGCATGTCCAGGGTGGTCTGCAGCGACACCTCGAAGGTGCGCAGGTTGCGGTTGTTGATGCCGATCAGCGGCACCGGCACCTGGATGGCGCGCTCGAGCTCGTCGATGTCGTGCACTTCCACCAGCACGTCCATGCCCAGCTGCATGGCCAGGTCGGACAGTTCGGCCAGCTGGCGGTCGCTGAGTGCGGCCACGATCAACAGGATGCAGTCGGCGCCGAGCACGCGCGCTTCATACACCTGGTAGGCATCGATCACGAAGTCCTTGCGCAGCACCGGCAGCGTGCACGCCTCGCGCGCCTGCTGCAGGTAGGCATCGCTGCCCTGGAAGAAGTCCACGTCGGTCAACACCGACAGGCAACTGGCGCCGCCGAACTCGTAGCTGACCGCGATATCGGCCGGATGGAAGTCCGGACGGATCACGCCCTTGGACGGGCTGGCCTTCTTGATCTCGGCGATCACCGCCGGGTTGCCGGCAGCGATCGAGGCGCGCAGCGCATCGGCGAAGCCACGCACCGGCGACGCCTGCGCCACGCGGGCGATCAGTGCCTCCAGCGGCACCTGGGCACGGCGGGCGGCGACTTCTTCGGCCTTGCGGGCCAGGATGGTGTCGAGGATGTCGCTCTTGTCGCTCATGTCGGTCAGGGTCCTTCAGGCCGGCCATTATCGACCAGCCACGGGTAAAGCGTGAAACGGAGGGCTCAGGCCCTGGCGCGGATGCGCTGGGTGGCCGCCACGTACTGGGTCATGCGCGAGCGTGCACTGCCGTCGGCAATGGCTGCGCGGGCGCGCGCCAGGCCGTCGGCGATGCTGTCGGCCACGCCGGCCACGTACAGGGCCGCGCCGGCGTTGAGCGCGACGATATCCAGCGCCGGGCCGGGCTGGTTGTCGAGCACGCCGCGCAGCATCGCGATCGATTCCTCCGGGTTGGCCACTTTCAGGTTGCGGCTGGCCGACATGGCGATGCCGAAGTCTTCCGGATGGATTTCATATTCGCGCACCTTGCCGTCGCGCAGTTCACCGACCAGGGTGCCGGCGCCCAATGAGATCTCGTCCATGTTGTCGCGCCCCCACACCACCAGCGCGCGTTCGGCGCCGAGTTCACGCAGCACGCGCGCCTGGATGCCGACCAGGTCCGGGTGGAACACGCCCATCAGCACATTGGTGGCGCCCACCGGATTGGTCAACGGGCCGAGGATGTTGAAGATGGTGCGCACGCCCATTTCGCGGCGCACCGGCGCGACGATCTTCATCGCCGGGTGGTGCATCGGCGCGAACATGAAGCCGATCCCGGTCTCGGTGATCGCCCGCGCGACCTCCTCCGGGCGCAGGTCGATGATCGCGCCCAGGGCTTCGACCGCGTCGGCGCTGCCGGACTTGGACGAGACGCTGCGGTTGCCGTGCTTGGCCACCTTGGCCCCGGCCGCGGCCACCACGAACATCGCGCAGGTGGAGATGTTGAACGTGTGCGAGCCATCGCCACCGGTGCCGACGATATCCACCAGGTGGGTCTTGTCCTGCACCGGCACCGCCAGCGCCAGTTCGCGCATCACCGTGGCCGCCCCGGCGATCTCGCCGACGGTTTCCTTCTTGACCCGCAGGCCGGTGAGGATGGCGGCCGTCATCACCGGCGACACGTCACCGCGCATCACTTGACGCATCAGGTCGACCATTTCGTCGAAAAAGATTTCGCGGTGTTCGATGGTGCGCTGCAGGGCTTCCTGGGCGGAGAAGGTCATGGGGGGTCCTTTGCGGTACAGGTGCGGCGCGCTCAGCGCTGCAGGAAGTTCTTCAGCAGGGCGTGGCCATGCTCGGTGAGGATCGATTCGGGATGGAACTGCACGCCTTCGACCGGGTGCTCGCGATGGCGCAGGCCCATGATTTCTTCGAGGGTGCCGTCCTCGTTTTCGGTCCAGGCGGTCACTTCCAGGCACGCCGGCAGCGTGGTTTTGTCCACCACCAGCGAGTGGTAGCGCGTGGCCTGGTAGCGGTCCGGCAGGCCGGCGAACACGCCCTTGCCTTCATGCCGGATCGAAGAGGTCTTGCCGTGCATGATGGTGCCCGCGCGGATCACATCGCCGCCGTAGACCTGGCCGATGCCCTGGTGCCCCAGGCACACGCCGAGGATCGGCGTGGTCGGGCCGAGCCGGCGGATCAGCTCCAGCGACACGCCCGCTTCGTTGGGCGTGCACGGGCCGGGCGAGATCACGATGCGCTCGGGGGCGAGCGCGGCGATCTCATCAACGCTCAGGGCGTCGTTGCGCACCACCTTGACCTCGGCGCCCAGCGTCTGCAGGTACTGCACGAGGTTGTAGGTGAAGCTGTCGTAGTTGTCGAGCATCAACAACATAATCAGGATCCGTCGGTAATGAGGAAGATGGCGTACACGTTTTCGGTGATGCTGATCGGCCCGGCCTGAACCGATTCGGTTGCCCGCGATCCAGTCGTCTCGATGTCGTACCCCGGCGCAGGCGGCGAAGGAGGCATCACGTTGCCTGCCTGCGCACGCGGCCAGGTGCCGGCCTGCACGCCATAGGCGAAACTCGGCGCGACGTCGGAGATGCTGTACAGCCCGGAGATCCGTGCGCCGTAGGCTTGCGCCAGACCCTGGGCCGATTGGCGCGTCTGCGCGGCAGCTTCGGCCTTCAGCTCGGCGCGCAACGTCGCTTCTTTCGAATAGCCCGGCTGCAGGGAAGTGATCTGCAGGTCTTCACTGGCGGCGGTATCGCGCAGAAACGCCTGCAGTGCTTCGGTGTTGTCAAAGCCACCCCGCACGCGTCGGCTGACCCGCGTGCCGACGAACTCCTGCCGGTTGTTGGCATAGCGCATTTCGGGCTGGATCATCAGGTTGTCCGCACGCACGGTGCCAGACACGGCGCGGTGTCGCTTGAACGACCCCAGCACACTGGCAATGTTGTCCTGCACCTTGCCGCGCGCCACGTCGGGCTGCATATCGGTCGACTTCACCAACAAGTCCACGGTGAAACGGTCCGGCATCACCGTCCGTGAGCCTTCGCCCTTCACCAATAGATGCGGCTGCGAGGGAATGGAGTTGGCCTGCGCCCATGCAGGTGCGGCCGCCACGGCCAACGTCGACGACAACAGCAATGCGCTCAGCAGCTTCATGCGGTATTCCTTGTCAGATGATGCAGCGGAAGACCGTGGCAACGGCCACGGCGCTTTAAAATCAGAGGCCCTTGGCAGCCTGCGCCACGGCACGGAACAACGCGCGCCCCTTGTTCATCGTCTCGTCCCATTCCTTGCCCGGATCGGAGTCGTAGACGATGCCGGCACCGGCCTGCACGTGCAGGCGACCGTCCTTGATGACCGCGGTGCGGATGGCGATCGCAGTATCGGCATCGCCATGCCAGCCGATGTAGCCGATGCTGCCGGCGTAGACGTTGCGCTTGATCGGCTCCAGCTCGCGGATCACTTCCAGCGCGCGGATCTTCGGCGCACCGCTGACGGTGCCGGCCGGGAACGTCGCGCGCAGCACGTCGGCATAGCTCAGGCCCGGCTGCAGCTGCCCGGTGACTTCGCTGACGATATGCATGACGTGGCTGTAGCGTTCGATCACGAACTGCTCGCCCACTTCCACGGTGCCCGCGTTGGACACGCGGCCGGCATCGTTGCGCCCCAGGTCGATCAGCATCAGGTGCTCGGCGCGTTCCTTCGGATCGGCCAGCAGTTCCACTTCCAGCGCGTTGTCTTCTTCCACCGTGGCGCCCCGCGGGCGGGTGCCGGCGATCGGGCGCACGGTCACTTCACCATCCTGCAGGCGCACCAGGATCTCCGGCGAGGAGCCGACCACCTGCACGTCGCCCGTGTCGAGGAAATACATGTACGGCGAAGGATTGAGCGCACGCAGCGCGCGGTACACATCCACCGGGCGCGCCTTGAACGGCACGCTCAGACGCTGGCTCAGCACCACCTGGAAGATGTCGCCGGCGCGGATGTATTCCTTGGATTTCTCCACCGCGGCGATGAAGCCCTCGCGGGTGAAACCGGAGACGAAATCGTTCTCGTCCAGCACGTCGCGGGTGATCGGTGCGGGGTAACCGGCGCCGGGGGCGCGCAGTTTGGCCACCAGCGCGTCCAGCTTGGCCTGGGCCTGGTCCCACGCCCCGGGCTGGCCGGGGTCGGCGTGCACGATCAGGTACAGACGGCCCTTGAGGTTGTCGAACACCGCCAGCTCTTCGGAGTGCAGCAGCAGGATGTCCGGCGTGCCCAGCTCGTCGCGGCCACGCGGTGGTGCCAGGCGCGGCTCGATGTAGCCGATGCACTCGAACCCGAACCAGCCCACCAGGCCACCGGTGAAGCCCGGCAGACCGGCCAGCTTGGGCACCGAATGGGCGCTGCGCAGCGCCTCGACCTCGGTAAACGGATCGGCCACCTCACGGGTTTCCACCACCTCACCGGACTCGCTGACGGTCAGCGTATGGCCGTGGAAGGCATACACCCGGCGCGCCGGCAGGCCGATGATGGAATAGCGCCCGAAGCGTTCACCGCCCTCGACCGATTCAAACAGATAGGTATGCGGGCCGTCGGCGAGCTTCAGATAGACCGAAAGCGGCGTGTCCAGGTCGGACAGCACTTCGCGGACGACGGGGATGCGGGTGTGGCCTTCAGCGGCCTGCTGCTGGAACTGCTCGAACGTGATCAAGACGACTTTCCTTCCGGGAAACGGCGGTGGCGGGACGGACGACGGCAACAGGCCACCATCGCCACCAACGGCGAGCGGAAGAAAGGGTATGCGGGGTCGTCAGAATGGACACCCGGCGACTGTACCGCATCGGCGGCATGGGATGGAACCCGTTTGGCCGGCGCGGGTCAGCCCGGCGCAAGGCCATGCCGCGCGATCCCGTCAGCCGCGCGGGGCTGTCAGCCTATCCGCCGGGCCACCGATTGCTGGTCCTGCGCCTGCTGTTCGGCGGTGACGCTGGCGGTCAGCTGCGGCGCATTGGCCGCCCGGTCCTGCTGCCGGTCGACCTCGGCCGCCTGCTCGGTACTGACGCTCAGCGGCTGCTGTCGTCCAGCGACGACGTCGACATAGGCCAGGTGACGGTTGACGGCGGCCAGGTCCGGCGTATCCACCGCGAACGCACGCGCGCGATCCTCGCTGAGCACCACCCGCTCGATCGACTGCAGGCCTTCCTGCTTGGCCTTGGCTGCCAAGGCACCGGCGAGCTGATCGCTGTGCAGGTCGGGGGTGTGGTTGAAGCTGGCGTCGATGCCGTGCACGCCGGTTTGTGCACCCTTGAAGAGCTTGTAATCCTGATGGCTGGGGTCGTTGATCCCGACCGTTCGGCTGCCAGGCTCGGTACCGACGCTGGCCGGCCGGCCGGCGTCCGGGTGCTGGATACGCTCGTGCTGCTGCACCAGCGTCCGCGCTGCCGCCTCTTGCCGGATCAGTTCCGCGTCCAGGCTGGGGATAACGGTTTCTTTCATGCCGTGGCGGTTGACTGCCTCGCCGAAGGCCGGGCCGATGCGGTCGTACAGCCGCTTGGTTTCGATGATGTTGCCGATATTCTGCGGCGCAGTCGGGGTGGGCACATAGTTCCTGGCCGTGCTCTGCAGCCCCGCAGCGATGCCACCCACCGATGCAAACACCGCCGGTGCCTGCGCCGCGGTTGTTTTCACGTGATACGCGGCCAGGTCATACCCCTTGTCGACGTAGGCGCCCGCCGTGGCGTAGCCGTTGCGCAGGCCACCGGCCGCCCACTGGCCGCCATGGTCGATGGTATCTGCGACGCGGCGGCCCGCGCCCCGCGCCGCGTCGGCGTCCTCACGGGCGTGGCGGGAGGCGGCCGTGGCGCGCGCCTCGCCGGCAGCGTGGGTCGCAGTGGCGCCGCGGCTGAGTTCTCTGGCGGTGTCGTCCATGCCCAATTTGCCCGCTCCCCAAGACGCGAGCGAAAGCACGCCGGACTGCACCCTGCTTTCCACGCGGTGGCGTGTGGACTCGATCATGCCGGTCAGCTCGCGGCCCTCGGCATACACCGTCGTGGTGGCTTTCGCGCCGACCTGCAGCGTGGTCGATCCCATATCGACCACTTTGCCGAGCACCATGCCATTGACCCGCGCAACCTGCGCTACGCCGTCGCCGGTCTTGTCCAACCCGTGCGCCACCACCGCGCCTGCGCGCTCGACCTGCTCACCGACCACGCGCCCGTCATGCATGCCATGCGCAGCCGCGTGCAGCACCTTGGACAGCGGTCCGGCCAGTTCGGCCACCTGGCTCGGAGCATCCGTACGCGCGCGGTCCACCAGCTTGCCTTGCGCATCATGGGTCTTGGGGTCGAGCACGATCTCCATGCGGC
The DNA here is from genome assembly GCF_056400525.1 of Stenotrophomonas sp. P5_A9. Classification (NCBI taxonomy): domain Bacteria; kingdom Pseudomonadati; phylum Pseudomonadota; class Gammaproteobacteria; order Lysobacterales; family Lysobacteraceae; genus Stenotrophomonas; species Stenotrophomonas sp. P5_A9. The sequence continues at coordinate 20,245 of NZ_JBFULC010000026.1, read as the reverse complement.
CAGCGGCCACCGGAATGTTGCGCAGCGCCTCATAGCCCGGCTTCGTGGCCAGTTGCTCCACAAACTGCGCGGCGGCGGTCTGCGCGCCGGGCGGCAGCATTTCGCGCATCTTCTCGGCGACCTTGGCCTGCATCATCGGCTCGCGCAGCAGCAGGCTGGCCTCGTTGGCCAACAGGCCATAGGCATGCCGCTGCTGCGCGTTCAGACGCTGCATCCCGTTCTGCACATCGTTGAGCACCTCCCCGCTGGTCTGGTAGGTGTGCACGCTCTGCTCGGGATTGAAGGTCGGCAGGCCGTTGTCTTTGGCAAAGCGCGCCGGCGTATCGGGGTGCAGGCCGGCGGCGTTGAAGGTGGTGGCGCGTGCACCGGTGACAGCCGATGCCGCGGAAGCCATACCGCCGCCTAGGGAGTGGCCGGCGATTTCGAAGCCGCCAGGAACTTGCCGATCAATGGTTGCGGCCAGTCGCATGGCGCGATCGTAGTAGTCACTACGCATCCCAATTCCCTGCTGACCGTTGTTGAGGAAATCTTCTCCGCCAGACTCGCGCCGACCTCCTGGTGCTGACGGGTCGATAATCTCGCCAGTTGACCCTTTGTAAACAACAACTGGCTTTGCGGCCTCTCCGAACACAGCCTTGTCAGGTATGTATATCTCGGCGCGAAAGCCCGACTGAGGGGGTTGCAGCATGTCCCGAAGCTCATCGTCTGACAGGTTGATGCCTGCAGCCCTGAGCGCGGCGGGATCATCGGTTGCGCGCGACCAGCCCTCAGGGGGCTCGCCCTGGCCCTTGGCCGAGAGATAGACGTCGGCGGCAAGGCCTGACATCTCGCGTGCGTGATACGTTTCCTGGAGTCGATCGGCTTCGCTGTCGTTACCGCTCTCGCGCAACTGCCGGACAAGAAGGTTCTGTCCCTGGACGGCGCGGGCACGCGCCTCGATATCTGGACCACTCATGGCAAGCTCCATTGCACGGTGAAGGCGCGCGCCCCCGAGACGCGCTGTTTATGGAATAGCAAAACACTTTGCTAATGTCACCCCTTTAGTGGCTAAACGTCAGGATGATCATGCGCGCAAGTCTTCACAACACCATGACAAAGGCGATATTAGGCGCTGCGTGGGTCACGCTTTTCTTGATCAATGGATGCGCCGCTTCGTCTTCACATGGCGCCGGCGACTACTTTGAAGGAAAGGCGTTGCAGCTAGCCATAGCGGCTGAGCGAGGCGACGCGGACGCCGTCCGCCGGTTGATCAAAGATGAAGGGGTAAATCCCAACACGACCTTCGCCCGGCGCGACGGGATTCCACTGGTGGCGTGGCCACTACGCACCGGCAGTCTGGATGGTTTGCGCGCTCTTTTGGACAATGGAGCCGATCCGAATGCCCGCGAAGTGAAGCAGATGAACGGCCGGGAGATCCACTTCAACAATGCGATGGTCTATGCGGCGAAGATGGATGATCCGCGATTCCTGGAAGTACTCCTGAAACATGGCGGAGATCCCAATACACGAAATTCCGCGAATGAAACCTTGATGCTGCAAGCGTTCCTGAGTGGAAACCAGTGGAAGAACATCCAGACACTGGTGCAGCATGGCGCGAAGATCAACGAGTCGAACCTCTCCAGGGGCGGTGACACCGTGCTTAGCTGGTACACGGGCCGAGGCGGCTTCGATTCTGCCTATTGGCTGCTCGAGCACGGTGCCGACCCTGCGATTTCGACGCATTCTCCGCCTGGGTCAGACATTCCGCCCCGCCAGATGATGGTCGAAGACATCTACTGGGAGATCACCACGCCCGACCTGCTGCCCTGGCAGAAGAAATGCCAGCAATGGTTGATCGCTCGCAACATCCCGCGACCGCCGATGCCCGAGCACATCCGAAAGAAGCGTGAAGCCTTCAAGTTCCCCAGCAAGGAGGAAGACATTCCACTGCTGTGATCCGGCACGCGCAGAGCACCCGCCCACAACTCACCCACCCAGCAGATGGCTCCCCGGATGCAGATGCATCCGCACCCGTGACGCCACGCATTCAATCCGGAAGTGCGTTGCCTGCACCGGCTCGCCATCCAGATTCAGGGTGATCGGCTCAGCCGCCTCGATCTCCACCCACGGCGCACGCGTGCGCTCGGCCACCTGTTCCAGCGCCCCCTGCTTGCCGCCCTTGATCAGCGCGGCGAAGGTCGAGGCGACTTCGCCGCTGAGTTCGGGGATGACCGTGACATCCAGCAGGCCATCGTCGACCACCGCGTCCGGGCACAGCACCTGTCCACCGCCGGCCTGACGGCCGTTGCCGATGCCCAGCGCGATGAAGCCGCCTTCCCAGTCGAAATCCGGGGTGCGCAGTCGCGCCCGGATCGGGTCGATCCGGCCCAGCCGCGAGATGCCGGTCACCAGGTAGGCCAGCCCGCCAAGCACCTTCTTCAGGCCTTCATCGGTCTCCACGGTGACCTCGGTTCCGAAGCCGCCGCTGGCCACGTTGGCGCACCACCAGCGCTCGCCGTCGGCGTCGATGTTGAGCAGGTCGATCGGGCGTGCCAGCGCCTGTTCGATCAGGGTCAGCGCCTCCAACGGGTCAGCCGGGATGCCGGCGGCCGTGGCGAAGTCATTGGCGGTGCCCAGCGGCACCAGGCCCAGCGACGGCAGCGCGTCGGCCGACTCGGGGCGATGGGCCAGGGTCTCGGCCACTTCGCTCAGGGTGCCATCGCCGCCGGCGGCAATGATGGTGTCCACGCCATGCTCGATGGCCTCGGCGACATAGCGCTCGGCATCGCCGTCCTCCCAGGTGACCCGCACCTCCAGCACCACGCCGCGCTCGCGCAGGGCGTGCACGGCCTCGCGCAGGTCCACGTTGCCGGTGGCCTTGCCGTTGAGGATCAGACGCCAGTGGGGATTACGCATGCAGCACGACCAGGGCAGTGGGGAAGCGCAGGCTAGCAGCGGCTACCGTGGTGCCCGGTGAACGTCATCAAACGGTCACCGGACGCCCGGAGAATGGAAGTCCATAGCAGGGACGATGGATGGAGGCAGGATCAGCCTCCGAGTATTCCCAGGGCCGCATTCCGTGAGGGTGCGGCCTTTTTTTCGACCCGCGATGAGCGCAGCCGACCAACGGTCGGCTCTACAGGTGCTCAGCCTTCGGCGAAGGTCCGCAGCGCCTCGCCTTCCATCCGGTACACGGTCCACTCGCTTTGCGGCTTTGCACCTGCGGCCTGGTAGAACGTGATGGCCGGTTCGTTCCAGTCCAGCACCGACCACTCGAAGCGCCCGCAGTTCTGCGCCACGGCGATGCGCGCGATGTGCTGCAGCAGCGCCTTGCCGGCGCCGCTGCCGCGGCAGTCCGGGCTGACGTACAGGTCTTCCAGGTAGATGCCGTTGCGGCCCAGCCAGGTGGAGTAATTGTAGAAGTACACCGCATAGCCGATGGCGTTGCCGTCGGCCTCGCAGATCAGGGCATGTGCCTTGGCATCGGGCCCGAACAGGCTGGCGCGGATGCCGTCCTCGTCGGTCTGCACCGAGGACTCGGCCTTCTCGTAGAGGGCCAGTTCGCGGATGAAGCGCAGGATCAGCGCCGCATCGTCAGCGGTGGCCACGCGGATGTTCACGGCAGCCACCGGCATGGCTCAGGCCCTCGCCTTGGCGACGTTGTGGCGCATCTGCGCGATCACGTCCTGGTAGCTGATCGGCGCGTTGAAGATCGCCGAGCCAGCCACGAACGCGTCGGCACCGGCAGCGGCGATCGCGCCGATGTTGTCGGCCTTCACGCCCCCGTCGATCTCCAGTCGGATGTCCCTGCCGCTGGCATCGATCTTCTTGCGCACTGCACGCAGCTTGTCGAGCGCCGAGGGAATGAACGCCTGGCCGCCGAAGCCCGGGTTGACCGACATGATCAGCACCAGGTCCAGGTCGTCCAGCACCCAGTCCAGGATGTCCACCGGGGTGGCCGGGTTGAGCACCACGCCCGGCTTGCAGCCCAGCGAGCGGATCAGCTGGATGGTGCGGTGCACGTGGCGGCTGGCCTCCGGGTGGAAGCTGATGTAGGTGGCGCCGGCCTCGGCGAAGTCCGGGATGATGCGGTCCACCGGCTCGACCATCAGGTGCACGTCGATCGGTGCGGTGATGCCGTGCTTGCGCAGCGCCTGGCAGACCATCGGGCCGATGGTCAGGTTGGGCACGTAGTGGTTGTCCATCACATCGAAATGCACCCAGTCCGCACCGGCGGCGAGCACGTTGTCCACTTCCTCGCCGAGGCGGGCGAAGTTCGCGGACAGGATGGAGGGAGCGATGATGCAGTTGGACATGGCCGGGGCCTTCGGTACGTGGAATGGGGCCGCGCGCGCTCAGCGCTTGCGCAGGGTCTTGATGCGGTCGTAGGCGGCGTTGAGCAGCCGTGACTTGCGCTCGGCCTGCTGGCGCAGCTCCGGGGCGGCGCCGACGACCTTGTCGGGGTGGTACTGGGAGATCAGCCGGCGGTAGGCCAGGTCGACCTCGGCGTCGGTGGCCTCGGAGGTCAGCCCCAGCTCGCGGTAGGGGTTTTCCTTGTTCAGGCGGAACCAGTCGGCGTCGAAGGCATGCCCGATCAGCAGGCCCACTACGGCACCAAACAGCGGATTGGGCCTGAACAGCAGGGCCCCGGCGATGAATCCGAGCAGTTTTCCGTACCAGCGCATGAGGGTCTGGGCGGCCGTGGCAACAAAGGAGCCTCATTTTACGTCACAGCGGGCCCAACCGGCTTTACACTAGGCCGCCCGCTGTCTGTGCGGGCCCTCAGGGTCCCTTGGACGGCTGTCATGACAAGCCCCAGGAGTGCCCGTGCCGACCACGTTGTTGCAATCCGATCTCCCCGGCCTGCCCTTGCGCCATCGCGGCAAGGTGCGTGATGTTTTTGACATTCCGCGCGACCGGCTCCCCGCCGGCACGCCGCCGGGGGACTACCTGCTGATGGTCGCGACCGACCGTCTGTCGGCCTTCGACGTGGTGCTGCCCGATCCGATTCCGGGCAAGGGCGAAATGCTCTGCCAGGTCTCCAATTTCTGGTTCGCCAAGACCGCGCACCTGATGCCCAACCACCTGACCGGCATCGACGTGGCCAGCGTGCTGCCCGACGGCGTCGATGCGGCGCTGTACGCCAAGCGCGCGGTGGTCACCCGCAAGCTCAAGCCGGTGCCGGTGGAGGCGATTGCCCGCGGTTACCTGATCGGCAGCGGCTGGAAGGACTACCAGCGCACCGGCAAGATCAGCGGCATCGAGCTGCCCGATGGCCTGCGCCAGGCCGAGCAGCTGCCCGAGCCGATCTTCACCCCGTCGACCAAGGCCGCCGTCGGCGACCATGACGAGAACATCGATTTCGATGCGATGGTCAAGACGGTCGGTGCGGACCTGGCCGAGCGCGTACGCGATGCCACCCTGCGCATCTACAAGTTCGCCGCCGATTACGCGCGCGAGCGCGGCATCCTCCTGGCCGACACCAAGTTCGAGTTCGGCACCGATGAAGACGGCCGCCTGTACATCATGGACGAGATGCTGACCCCCGATTCCTCGCGCTACTGGCCGGCCGACGAGTACGAGGTGGGCACCAGCCCGCCGAGCTACGACAAGCAGTTCGTCCGCGACTACCTGGAGACGCTGGACTGGGGCAAGACCGCCCCGGGCCCGAGCATTCCGGCTGAGATCATCGAGCGCACCCGCGCCAAGTACGCCGAGGCGCTGCAGCGGCTGGCGGGTATCTCGGTCGACTGACCCCCACTGCGTCCCCGGCCCCGCGCCGGGGACGCGGTTTTAGATGCCCGACGCCGACGGAATCGCCAATCCCCGGCCGGCCGGCCCCCACAGCGCTATGCTCTGCTGATCCTGGGAGGGAACATGGCCACCACCACCACCGTCGCACGCCCGATCGACCGCTACTTCGCCAGCTATTCCGACGACCACCGCAATGTGCTGAACCAGCGCATTCACGTGGTGGCCGTGCCGGCGATCCTGTGGTCGGTCGTGGCCCTGCTGTGGTGCCTGCCGCCGCTGATCACCTGGTTCCAGAACGGGATCTGGGCAGGGTTTGCGATGTTCGCCGCATGGTGTTTCTACAACCGGCTGTCGCGCCCGCTGGGCATCGGCATGCTGGGGATGCTGTTCGTGTTCGGCTGCCTGTGCCGACTGCTGGAGGCCGAGATCGGCCTGCATAACCTGCTGTGGACGGCGGTCGGGGTGTTCGTGGTGGCCTGGGTGGCGCAGTTCGTCGGCCACAAGTACGAGGGCCGCAAGCCCAGCTTCCTGACCGATCTGACCTATCTGCTGATCGGGCCGGCGTGGGTGCTGGCCAAGGCATATCGGCGGCTGGGCATTCGGTACTAGTCCCGCGCTTGGGGAGGGTCGGGTTGCCGGCCAGCGGCCTGCACTCCGCGGCCGTGCAACACCGACGGATTTTCCTGAACGAAATGGATGCTCACTGGCGCTCTACGGGGTGGCGTCCAGCATCGTCGTGCGCGGCGTTCGAAGGCAGGCAGCCGTTCATGTTCCTCGCCCCATGCGTGGCCCGCCAGCCCCTGCCGTTACTGGCGCCTGACCCGCGCGACGGGCCAGATACGGCAAAGTCACCATGGGACTTCCATAYGGCGTTCAGCACTCTCGAATGGGCGCGCGACAGGGGCTGAAAAAATGAATCACGCACGTTACAAGCAATTGCTGGCGTATTCGGGTCTATCGGCAGCAATTGACTGCCTGTTAGACTAAACGGCCTGCTCGTGAATCCCGTATTCCCTGCATGAATCCCAGCCTGCTCCTGCTGCTCGCCCTGCCGTTCATCATGGCCGTGGCGGTCGCTTCATTCCGCCGCACCTCCCGCTCCACGGCCGCCTGGTTGGCCGCGGCCGCCCCGTTGGGCGGACTGGCGTTGCTGGCCACGATGACCCCCGACATCCTTGCCGGCGGGGTCGTACGCAGTTTCGGCCAATGGCTGCCGCAGATCGGGCTGGCCTTCTCGCTGCGCCTGGACGGGCTGGCCTGGATGTTCGCCGGGATGGTGCTGGCCATCGGCGCGCTGGTGGTGATGTACGCCCACTACTACCTCAGCGCGCGCGACAGCGCCCATCGCTTCTACTGCTACCTGCTGCTGTTCATGGGCGCCATGCTCGGCATGGTGCTGTCAGGCAACCTGTTGCTGTTGATGGTGTTCTGGGAAATGACCAGCATCAGCTCGTTCCTGCTGATCGGCTTCTGGTCGCACCGCCAGGACGCCCGCGAGGGCGCGCGGATGGCGCTGGTGGTCACCGGCGGCGGCGGGCTTGCCCTGCTCGGTGGCGTGCTGCTGATCGGCCGCATCGTGGGCAGTTTCGAACTGGATGCGGTGCTCGCTTCCGGCGATGCCATCCGCGCCAGCGCGCTGTATCCGTATGCGCTGTTCCTGGTGCTGGCCGGCATCTTCACCAAGAGCGCGCAGTTCCCGTTCCACTTCTGGCTGCCGCAGGCGATGGCCGCGCCTACCCCGGTGTCGGCCTACCTGCACTCGGCGACCATGGTCAAAGCCGGTGTGTTCCTGCTGGCCCGGCTGCATCCGGCACTGTCGGGCACGGATCTGTTCTTCTACACGGTCAGCGGGATCGGGGCGATCACCCTGCTGATCGGGGCCTGGAACGCGATTTTCCAGCATGATCTGAAGGGCCTGCTGGCCTATTCGACAATCTCCCACCTGGGCCTGATCACGATGCTGTTCGGGCTGTCGGCGCCGATGGCGGTGGTCGCCGGCGTGTTCCACATCCTCAACCACGCCACGTTCAAGGCCTCGCTGTTCATGGCCGCGGGCATCATCGACCACGAGACCGGCACCCGCGACATGCGCAAGCTCGGCGGACTGCGGCGGTTGATGCCGTTCACCAGCACGCTGGCGATCATCGCATCGCTGGCGATGGCCGGCATTCCGTTGCTCAACGGCTTCCTGTCCAAGGAGATGCTGTTCGCCGAAGCGCTCACCGCCGGTGGCCCGGAAACGATGCGCATGGCAATGTCGATCGCCGCGCTGCTGGCCGGCGTGTTCGGCGTGGCCTACAGCCTGCGCTTCGTGCACGACACCTTCTTCGGTGATGGCCCGCACGACCTGGACCGCGTGCCGCACGAGCCGCCGCGCTGGATGAAGGTGCCGGTGGAAGTGCTGGTGGTGGTGTGCGTGGCGGTCGGCGTGGCCCCGGCGATCACCATCGCCCCGGTGCTGCACGCCGCCGCCTCCTCGATCCTGGGCCCGGCGATGCCGGCCTACAGCCTGTCGGTGTGGCACGGCTTCAATACGCCGCTGATGATGAGCATCGCCGGGGTGATCGGCGGCATCGCGCTGTACTTCGGCCTGCGCCGCCTGATCGACCTGCACGCGGTGGTGACCCGCGCGATCGGCCGCAACCTGTTCCACAAGCAGCTGGACCTGGTGTTCGGCTTCGCCCACCGGCTGACCCAGGCGCTGGCCAACGGCAGCCTGCAGCGGATGCTGATGGCGCTGGTGGTGGTGGCGATCATCGTCGCGCTGGCCCCGTTCGTGGCCGATCCGGGCTCGCCCAACTGGMCCTCGCCGCAGCCACTGCCGCTGCTGGGCTGGACGCTGTGGCTGGTGATGATGGCCTGCGCGGTAAGCGCATTGTTCGTCTATCGGCAGCGTCTGCTGGCGGTGCTGGTGATGGGCGGGGTCGGGCTGATGGTGTCGCTGACCTTCGTGTTCCTGTCCGCCCCAGACCTGGCCCTGACCCAGTTGCTGGTGGAGATGGTCACCCTGGTGCTGATGCTGCTGGGCATGAACTACCTGCCCACCCAGTCGGCGCCGGAACATTCGCGCTGGCGCAAGCGCCGTGATGCGCTGATCGCGGTGATCGGCGGTGGCGGCCTGGCCGCGCTGGCCTACACCGCGATGACGCTGCCGCCCAACACCATGGCCGGCGAGCTGGTCGCGCGCGCCCTGCCCGAAGCCTATGGGCAGAACGTAGTCAACGTGATCCTGGTCGACTTCCGCGGCTTCGATACCTTCGGTGAAATCACCGTGTTCGGCATTGCCGCGCTGGTGGTGCACGCGATGCTGCGACGCTCACGCATGGCGCCGGAGCAGATCATGCCGGGCCCGCCGATCAAGCTGCCGGTGCCGGCCGATCTGGCCCAGATCATGTTCCCGCTCACGCTCACCGTCTCGATCTTCCTGTTCCTGCGCGGCCACAACGCGCCCGGTGGCGGCTTCATCGCCGGCCTGGTGCTGGCCGTGCCGCTGCTGATCCAGTACGTCATCCAAGGCACCACCTCGGTGGAGTCGCGGTTCGGCTTCGACTACATCCGCTGCATCGGTGCCGGCCTGCTGATCGCCATCGTCAGCGGCAGTGCCTCGATGCTGTTCGGCGTGCCGTTCCTGACCAGTGGGCACCTGGACCTGCATATCCCGCTGATCGGTGAGGTGCCGCTGGCCAGCGCGATCGGGTTCGATACCGGCGTGTACCTGGTGGTGTTCGGCGGGGCGATGCTGATCCTGTCGATGATGGGCACGATCAAGCCCTCGCGTACCCGCAACGCCCGCAAGGGCGAGATCGATCCCAACCGTCGTTCAGCAGAAACCGGGGAGATGCACTGATGGAACTGGCCCTGGCAAGCGCGATCGGCATATTGAGTGCGATCGGCATCTACCTGCTGCTGCGTGCGCGCACCTTCGACGTCATCCTCGGGATGACCTTCCTGTCCTACGCCACCAACCTGCTGATCTTCGCCGGTGGCCGCCTGGTGTCGGGCAAGGCGCCGGTGCTGCGTGAGGGCATCGACAGCGACCTGGGCAACTACACCGATCCGCTGCCGCAGGCGCTGGTGCTGACCGCCATCGTGATCGCCTTTGCGATGACCGCCGTCAGCATCGTGCTGGCCATGCGCAGCCGCAGCGACAACCACAGCGACCACGTCGACGCGCACGAAGAAGAGGCCGACGACGCCCCCGCCGATACCGCCCCCGGCCGGGAGGGCGGCGCATGAACCATGCGGTGATCCTGCCGATCCTGATTCCGCTGTTCGGCGCGGCCTGTTCGTTGTTCGTCGAGCACCGCCGCTATGGCCCCCGGGTGCAGCGCGCGGTGGCCTGGACCACGCTGACTGCGCTGGCCGCGGCGGTGGCACTGCTGTTCTTCCAGACCGCCGATGGCAGCATCGCGGTATACCTGCTCGGCGACTGGCCGGCACGGCTGGGTATCGCGCTGGTGGCCGACCGGCTGTCGGCATGGATGCTGGTGACCACGCTGCTGCTGGCCATTCCGTGCCTGCTGCATGCCTGCTCGGGCTGGGATCGGCGCGCACCGCATTTCCACGCGCTGTTCCAGTTCCAGCTGGTCGGCCTCAACGGTGCCTTCCTCACCGGCGACATCTTCAACCTGTTCGTGTTCTTCGAGGTGATGTTGATCGCCTCCTACGGCCTGCTGCTCAGCGGCGGGCGCGGCCTGCGCATGCGCATCGGCCTGCATTACGTGGTGTTCAACGTTACCGCCTCGACCCTGTTCCTGATCGCGCTCGGCCTGCTGTATGCCTCGCTGGGGTCGCTCAACATGGCCGAACTGTCCCAGCGCATCGCCGAAGTACCGGCCTCGCACCTGGTGCTGGTCAAGGCCACCATGGGTTTGTTGCTGCTGGTGTTCTGCAGCAAGGCTGCGCTGATGCCGTTGTACCTGTGGCTGCCCGAGGCGTATGCGCGCGCACCGGCCGCGGTGGCTGCGCTGTTTGCGATCATGACCAAGGTCGGCCTGTATGCGGTGCTGCGGGTCAGCACGCTGTGGTTCGGCGAGGATGCCGGCCCGATGGCCGGCTACGGCAGCGACTGGCTGCTGTGGGCCGGCGTGGCCACGCTGGTGCTGGGCGGCCTGGGTGTCCTGGCGGCCGCGCGCCTGCGGGTGATGATCTCCTACCTGGTGGTGGTGTCGGCAGCGACGCTGTTCATCGCATTCGCCGTGCGTACCCCGCAGGTGCTGTCGGCCGGGCTGTATTACCTGCCGCACAGTACCTTCGTGGCCGCCGCACTGTTCCTGATCGCCGACCTGATCCGACGCCGTCGGGGCGGTGCCAGCGACAAAAAGGAAATCATCGCGCCGATGCCCGGCAAGCAGACCCCGGCGGTGCTGTTCCTGATCGGCGCGGTCGCGGTAGCCGGGCTGCCGCCGCTGTCCGGCTTCCTGGCCAAGGCCGCGCTGCTGGCCGGGATGCCGGCCCAGTACACCGACGTGGTCTGGACCGCGGTGCTGGGCAGCAGCCTGATGGTGATCGTGGGTCTCACCCGTGGCGGCATCCGCCTGTTCTGGCGCGTGCCGGTGCAGGAGGAAGGTGTGCCGCCACCGCGCAAGGCGCCCACCCGCACCGTCGAACTCATCGCCGCCGCGCTGCTGCTCAGCTACGGCATCGCCATGAGCCTGTTCGCCGGCCCGCTGATGCAGCACACCGATGCGATGGCCAGGCAGCTGCTGCAGCCGAAGGAATACGTGGGTGAGCTGCGCGCCACCACGCCGGAGATCCGCCAGCCATGACGCACAAGCCTTCGCTGTACAAACGCGTGATTCCCTCGCCTTCGCTGAGCGTGATGGTGGTGGCGTTCTGGCTGCTGATGTCCGACAGCTTCACCGTCGGCCAGTTCGTGCTGGGCATGCTGCTGGGCCTGGTGGTGCCCCTGTTCGCCGCGCGCCTGGACCGCGAGTTCGCCCGCATCGGCTCGCTGCGGCCGGTGCCCAAGCTGGTGTTCGTGACGCTGTGGGACATCCTGGTATCCAACATCCGCGTGGCCATCCAGGTACTCGGCCCGGAGCGTCGCATCCACCCCGGCTTCATCTGGCTGCCGCTGGACATCGCCAACATCCACGGCATCGCCGCGCTGACCAGCATGATCACGCTGACCCCGGGCACGGTATCGGCGGCGTTGTCCGACGACCGCCGCTACCTGCTGGTGCACGTGCTGCACCTGGACGACCCGGACGAACTGATCGCGCAGATCAAGCGCCGTTACGAGGCCCCGCTGATGGAGATCTTCCCATGACCGGTTACACCTTCATCCAGACCACGATGGCCGTGTGCATGCACGTGGTCGGGCTGGCCATGCTGCTGGCCACCTGGCGCCTGCTGCGCGGCCCGACCGTGCCCGACCGCATCCTCGCGCTGGACACGCTGTCGGTGACGGCCATTGCCGAGCTGATGCTGTTCGGCATGTACCTCAACTCGGCGGTGTATTTCGAGGCGGCCTTGATCATCGCCATGCTCGGCTTCGGCAGTACGGTGGTGCTGAGCAAGTTCGTGCTGCGCCGGGATATCGTCGAATGATCACCTTCATCCAGATCGTGCTGTCGATCCTGCTGCTGTTCGGCTGCTTCTTCATCCTGGTCGGCGCGCTGGGCCTGGTGAAGCTGTCGACGTTCTTCAAGCGCCTGCACGCGCCGACCAAGGCCAGCACCCTGGGCGTGGGCTGCGTGCTGGTGGGCTCGGTCTGTTACCACATCTTCCTGGGTCAGGATCCGCAGCCGCGCGAGCTGTTGATCACCGTATTCCTGTTCATCACCGCACCGATCAGCGCACACATGATGGCCAAGGCGGCGCTGTCGCTGATGATGGAAAAGCGCCCGAGCCTGCCGGGGCATGAAACCGCCAAGGAAGAACAGTTGCCGCCGCCGCGACCGGAAGGCGATCAGGCGCCGTAATGAGGGAGACGGATAGGTTCCGGACCGGGATCGGATACCGGGCCGAACCCGCGTGGAACCGACCATTGGTCGGCCGCCGCCAATCCCGCGCGTAGAGCCGACCGTTGGTCGGCTGCACCCCAATCCCGCCCGTAGAGCCGACCGTTGGTCGGCTGCACCCCAATCCCGCCCGTAGAGCCGACCGTTGGTCGGCTGCACCCACATCGCAACCGGAGCAGCCGACCAACGGTCGGCTCTACGGGACGCGGCCTCGTTCAGCCGCCTCTGACCAGCGCCAGTTCCAACCCGATCCAGGCCAGGAATGCCACCACCAGCACGCCCCCTTCGCGGCGGCTGACGGTGAGGTCGCCACGCAGCATTGGGTACAGCACCAGCACGAAGGCGATCGCCGCCGGCAGCTCCAGCTTCACGAACGACGCGGGCACCGCCAGCGGCCGCAGCGCGGCCATGCCGCCCACCACCACCAGCAGATTGAACAGGCTCGAGCCAATCACGTGGCCCAGCACCATGTCGCCCTGGCCACGGCGGGCGGCCGCGATCGCCGCCGCCACTTCCGGCAGCGCGGTGCCGATGGCTACCGGCAGCAGGCCCACCAGCAGCGGCGACCAGCCCAGCCCGGCACCGAACACCGGCGCGGCCTGCACGATCCAACGCGCGCCGTAGTACAGGCACAGGCCGGCAAACAGCAGGCGCAGCACATTGAGGAAAAGCCCGGTGCGGGTCATCGCATAGCCGGCGATGGCCTCGCGCACCGGTTCGGATTCCCGCCGCGCACGTCGCAGCACGAACACCAGCACGGCCACGAAACCAAGCAGCAGCAGGCCACCCTCCCAGCGCGTCACCACGCCGTCCAGGCCGAACACGATCAGCGCCAGGCTGGCCACGGCGAGCAGGATGAGCAGGGGCGAGAGCAGCCGTGCGCGGACCAGGAGGGGCGCGGCCAGCGCGGCGAGGCCGAGGGTAAGCCCGACGTTGACGATGTTGCTGCCGACCGCGTTGCCCAGTGCCAGTTCTTCGGCCCCGACCACGAACGCGCGGGCATTGACCACCAGCTCGGGGAGCGAGGTACCGAAGGCGACCAGCAGCAGCCCGGCCACGAACGGCGAGGCGCCGAAGCGCTGGGCCAGGCCGGAGGCGGCCTTGACGATCGAATCGCCGCCCAGTGCGAGCAGCAGCAATCCCAGCAGGAACCACGCGGTAGCAGCAATCATCGGCACATCCCCAGGCAGCAATGGCCCGATTCTAGAGCCAGCGTGCGCGCAGGGGGTGAGGAAACCGCCGAAGCGGGGGTGCAGCGGCGCGGCCCGCTCCGGGCACGCGCCGCCACCGGCTTACGAACAGCCTTCTACGTAGTCGACCTGCGGGGTCTGGCCGACCCGCCAGGCGGTGACATTGCCGTCGCCGCCGATCTCGAAGTTGATCAGCGCGCCGCCCTCGGTAGCCGGGCGCACACGCAGGTTGTGGCCCTTCTCGTCGTACTTGTGCGCGGTGACGTCACCCCGATCGGGATAAAGCGTCTGCAGCTGGCCCAGCGACATGCCGACCTTGCCACCGCCGGGTGCGGCGATGCGGTCGTTGCGCACGTCGTAGCGGACCAGACGCTTGCCTTCGATCATGAAGACGACATCGTCAGCCTGCGCGCCTTGCGGTCGCAGCGCGTGGCAGTAGTCGTCGGGAACGTCGCCCTGCAGGGGTTCCTTCCACGCGGTGCGCACCTGCTCCAGCGTGCTGCCCAGTGCGATCGCGCCGTAGCCGTCAAGCCGCGCCGGACCGGTGGCGGCCGCGGCGTCGGGGCCGGCAGCCGCACCCTTGTCTGGCGCAGCGCCGACAGCCGGCGTGGTCTGTGCCGGCGCGGCCGCCTCGGCGTCCTTCGACGGGGTTTCCGGGCTGCGCCCGCAGCCTGCCAATGCCAGCACGATGCCCAGTGCCAAAACGCTTCCCAGCTGCTTCATGTGATGTCCTCCAGTCAGTGCCCGGCAGACTAGCGCGATCCCCGTGCAGCGGTTGCATGCAGTGACGCGATTGTCATCGCCGTTTCACCTGCCGCGTTCAGGCTCGGCCTGCACCGCATCGACCCCACGCCCATGCAACCGCGCAAGACCGACCTCGCCCGCACCGCCCTGCAGGCTCACCGCGCGCCACTGGACATGCGCCAGCGCCGCCTGCTGATCCTGTGCGACGGCCAGCGCGACCTGCCCCAGCTCAGCGCGATGATCGGCGCAGAGGCGTCGGCCATGGTGATCCAGCTGATCCAGGCCGGGTACCTGGTGTCCACCGCGCCAGCAGAGCCGGCCCCGCTGGCGGCGCCGGCCAGTGCGCCCGGGCCCGGGCCCGCACCCTCACCGGCTGCGCCCCCGCCCACCGAACGCCGTCGCTCGCTGGTGGCCGCGCGCATCTACCTGCTGGGCATC
This sequence comes from Stenotrophomonas sp. P5_A9, assembly GCF_056400525.1. Classification (NCBI taxonomy): domain Bacteria; kingdom Pseudomonadati; phylum Pseudomonadota; class Gammaproteobacteria; order Lysobacterales; family Lysobacteraceae; genus Stenotrophomonas; species Stenotrophomonas sp. P5_A9. Next base: position 5,175 of record NZ_JBFULC010000026.1, on the reverse strand, counting down.
CTTGAAATGCAGCGCCACCCGCAGGCCGCCGCGCTGTTGCACGCGTTGCAGCGCGCGCGCAGCGACGAAGACGTCATCGCCTCGCTGCACATCGCCCTGACGGCGCTGCCGGGCCTGACCTCGCCCGGGTATGCCGAGCGGGTGCGGCAGCGCGTGCTGGAGGTGTTGCCGGAAGCGCATGCCGCGCAGGTGCAGCAGACCGTTGTTGCAACAGCCTGAGGCAATGGTCAGTTGAAAAGGCACTGCATGGAGGGGATTGCTCGGTGTCCACGGTGGGTACACCGTCTGGTCCACCGCGTCGCCGAGGGCGTCATGCTGAGCGCCGCCCTGCCCTGCCCCTGCCACGCGACGTGACTCGCGCCGGCCGCCTCGGCGGCCCGCGTTGCAATCACGCCGTGAAGTTCGCCTTCAACCCCTTCCAGCACTGCTGGTAACCGCGCTGCCGGTGCGCGGCGTCCATCGCCTGCGCGGTGGGACGGATCACCCCACGGGTTTCGAACATGAAGGCCATGGTGTCCTTGATCACGTCCGGTTTGCTCAGGTCAGCCGCCGAGGCCTTGTCGAAGGTGGCCGCATCCGGACCGTGGCCACTCATGCAGTTGTGCAGCGAGGCGCCGCCGGGCACGAAGCCCTCGGCCTTGGCGTCGTAAGCACCGTGGATGAGGCCCATGAACTCGCTGGCGATGTTGCGGTGGAACCACGGCGGCCGGAACGTGTCCTGCGCCACCAGCCAGCGCGGCGGGAAGATGGCGAAGTCCATGTTGCTGGTGCCGGCGGTATCGCTGGGCGAATGCAGGACCAGAAAGATCGACGGGTCCGGATGGTCGTGGCTGATCGAGCCGATGGTGTTGAAACGACGCAGGTCGTAGCGGTACGGCGCGTAATTGCCGTGCCAGGCGACCACGTCCAGCGGCGAATGATCGATGTCGGCACGCCACAACTGCCCACCGAATTTGGCGATCAGTTCGAATGCGCCATCGATATTCTCGAACGCGGCCTGCGGGGTTTCGAAATCGCGCGGATTGGCCAGGCCGTTGGAGCCGATCGGCCCCAGGTCCGGCAGCTTCAACAGCGCGCCGAAGTTTTCGCACACGTAGCCACGTGCCTGACCATCGGGCAGTTCGACCCGGAAGCGCACGCCACGCGGGATCACCGCGATCTGCTGCGGTTCGATCTCGATCACGCCCAGCTCGGTGAGCAGGCGCAGTCGCCCCAGCTGCGGCACGATCAGCAGCTCGCCGTCGGCGTTGTAGAAGTAACGGCCCTGCATGTCGGCGTTGGCCGCATACAGGTGGATGCCCACGCCATGATGCGCATCGGGCGAGCCGTTGCCACCCATGGTGTACAGGCCATCGATGAAATCGGTGGGGGTGGGCGGCAGTGGCAGCGGGTCCCAGCGCAGCTGGTTGGGCGACACCGCGCCATGCGCGAAATCACCGTGCAGGTGCGGCTGCGCATACGCGCTGAACTCACCGTGCGTCACCGCCGGACGGATCCGGTACAGCCAGCTGCGCCGATTGCTGCCGCGCGGCGCGGTGAACGCGGTGCCCGAGAGCTGTTCGGCATACAGCCCATGCGCCACCCGCTGCGGCGAGTTGCGGCCCACCGGCAACGCACCGGGCACCGCCTCGGTGGCGAACTCATTGCCGAAACCGGTCTGGTAACCGTGTGCGTCCATCGGGTTGTTCATGGTCCTGCTCCGCCGGGGCGAGTGGGGGGTGACGCCAACGACCGCAGCCCGCCGTGCAGCGGGCTGTGGCCCTGCAAGCGTAGCGGCTTTACAGCACGCCGCGCTTGATCTGGTCGCGCTCGATGCTCTCGAACAGCGCGGTGAAGTTGCCTTCGCCGAAGCCTTCATTGCCCTTGCGCTGGATGATCTCGAAGAAGATCGGGCCGATGCAGTTGGTGGTGAAGATCTGCAGCAGCTTGCGCTGGTGGGTCTCCGGATCGGCATCGATCAGGATCTTGTTCTTCGCCAACCGCGCCACGTCTTCACCGTGGTTGGGCACGCGCATGTCGATCACGTCGAAATAAGTGTCGGGGGTGTCGAGGAACTCCACGCCCTGGGCGCGCATCGCTTCCACGGTGTCGTAGATGTTTTCGGTGAAACAGGCGATGTGCTGGATGCCCTCGCCCTTGTAGGCGTCCAGGTACTCGTTGATCTGGCTCTTCGGATCGGAGGACTCGTTGAGCGGAATGCGCACGATGCCGTCCGGGGCGGTCATCGCCTTGGACACCAGGCCGGTCTTGAGGCCCTTGATGTCGAAGTAGCGGATCTCGCGGAAGTTGAACAGGCGCTCGTAGTAGTCCGACCACTGCTGCATGTTGCCGAAGTACAGGTTGTGGGTCAGGTGGTCGATGAAGGTCAGCCCGAAGCCCTTGGGACGCGGGTCCACGCCCTCGATCGGGGCGTAGTCGGTGTCGAACATGCAGCCATTGGCGCCGTAGCGGTCCACCAGGTACAGCATGCAGTCGCCGATGCCCTTGATGATCGGCGCGGCCACCGCGCGGGTTTCCGGCTTGAAGTCGATCGCTTCGGCACCGTTGCCCAGCGCCATCTGGTAGACCTCATCGCCCGGCTTCTTGAAGCGGATGGCAAAGCCGCAGGCGCACGGGCCGTGCTTGTCAGCGAAGTCCGAGGCGAACGAATCGGGTTCTTCATTGACCAGGAAATTGACGTCGCCCTGGCGGTATACGGTGATGGCGCGCTGCTTGTGGCGCAGTACCGCGGTGAAGCCCATCTTGCGGAAGTAGGCGTGCAGTTCGGCGCCACGGCCGGCCGGCGCGGCGAACTCGACGAACTCGAAACCGTCGATGCCCATCGGGTTTTCGAAGGTGGTGACCTGCATGCCCGGGTCGGGTGCGTGGGACGCGGTGCTCAGTTGGCTGCTCATGATGTGGCTCCAAAGCAAGTCCGCATCGGAAAAAACCAGGTGCGGTGGGGCGGCAGACCCGCGAGAATGCGGTGTCCGGAACGTAGGTTATAGTTTCACATGAAACCACCATCAAGGTGCACCGCAGCATGAGCCCGCCCGATCCCAGCAGCCACAGCATCCGCGCCTCGCACGCCCTGCTCGACCTGGAGCAGTTCCTGCCCTACCGGCTGAGCGTGCTGTCCAACCGGGTCAGCGGCAATATCGCCAAGCTGTATGGGGACCGTTACGGTCTGGCGATCCCGGAGTGGCGGGTCATCACCATCCTGGCGTTATACCCGGGCTCCTCGGCCAGCGAGGTTTCCGACCGCACGGCGATGGACAAGGTGGCCGTGAGCCGGGCCGTGGCCAGACTGCTCGAGCGTGGCTTCATCAAGCGTGAAACCCATGGCGACGACCGCCGTCGCTCGGTACTGGCGCTGTCGGCGGCCGGGTTCGAGGTGTACGAGACCATCGCCCCGCTGGTGATCGAGATCACCCGCAAGCTGATGTCCGTGCTCAGCGAAGAGGAGGAACAGATGCTGGAGACGCTGATCCTGCGCCTGGCCGGGGAAGGCCTGCAGAAGATGGACCAGGGCTGAGGGCAAGCGACGCCGCTGGGGCGTTGCGGGTCAACTCAGGTGCTTGCGCCGGGCATGCACCCACGGCGCGGCCAACGCGCCGATGGCGCCACCGGCAAACGCCAACGAGGCGGCCACCACGGCCGCTTCGATCGCATTGGGCAGGGCCAGCGCGGCCAGCACCAGCAGCGCCGAGGGCAGGCCGATGAAGGTGGCCATGAAGTAGCCCCACCGCGGCGCCCACGTGCCCACCTGAAGCAGGCTGACCGGCATCCACGTTTCGGCCGAGGCGTCCTGCTGGACCTTGGCGGCGACCCGGGTCAGGTCCACTTCCACCGGGCCCTTGCCGGTACGCGCGATGGCCAGCATCTGCGCCACCTCTTCGACCGGCGGGAACGACGTCGGCCACGTGCCCGGCGCGCTCACGCCGTAGGCGGTCAACACCGGCACGCTGATCCACGGCGCCAGCAGCGGCCGCAGCTTGCGCCGGTCGAGCACGCACCAGAGCTGGCTGACGCCGTTGGCGACCACGCCATACAGGGCCAGCTGGCCCGGTTCGGGATACGGCAGCAGGTGCACGCGCGCCGCCATGCTGTCGTAGCCCATCTGCCGCAGGAAACCCGGGCGGGTGCGCCCCTCGTGTGCCCAGGCCAGGCCCAGCGCGGCGACCAGGTAGGCTTCGGCCGGGTCCTTGGCCCCGGCACTGGCGCGGTCGTCGCTGGCCAGGAAGAACGCCAGGGACTTGGGCTCGTCCACGTCGCCGCTGTCCCAGCGCCCGGCATCGCCCAGTACGTGCTTGAGCGGCAGGCGCGCCGGTGCGGTTTCGGCCTTGGCCGCGTTCTGCAGGAAGGGCAGCACCGACAGCACGAAGCCCTGCAGGTCCACCGCGCGCACGCCGCTGCCCTGCCAGTCGGCCGGCAGCAGGCCGGCCAGGGCCGGGTTGCGTGCCAGCACGTCGAGCTGGGCTTTCTGCTCGACCAGCTTCTGCACCGCGGCCTTCAACAGCACGTTGTCCGGCACGGCCACCAGCGGCAGCCGGTAGCGGATCGCGCCGGGTGCGGGGGTGTCGGCGTCGGGCGCATCGCCAGCGCCATGATCGTCGAGCAGCACATCCACCGGCGGCAGGCTCACGCCGGTCGGGGCCTGGAGGGTGGTATCGGAAGTGCTGTCGCTGGTGCCCGTCTGCATGCGTATCGATCCGTCGGTTGTGCGCCACGAACAGCGCGGCATGAGGTCCTTGGAGGTAGCGGCAAGGGCAGCAGGAAATGAAGGGTTGCCCAGGTGGGTGGATCCACGCCATGCGTGGTTGCCGCGTGCAGCTCGGCACCATGTCGCAACAGAGCGCAGCCGCGCCTGGCGTGGCTCTGCGCGCCAGGCCGATGGATAGCTCCAACCGGCAGACTGGAAAGTTCTTCTCCCATCTGAAGGGAGCGTCTTGTTGCAAGGGCAGTCGCAAGTGGCGCACGGCGATACGTGTGTGACTGTGTAGTCCAGGGGCCATCTGGGTCTGATGTTGTCTCCGCTCGGGTCTGTCGCGAGCGTGAGGGCCCCTTAGCAGCCGGTAGGCCCCTGGCGCAAATGTCCCCCGGCCGCGTTGCGGCCTCCTCCTTTATTTTGCCCAGGACCCTACCGGCCGCTAAGGGGCTCGGCTTGCGGTAATCAGATAGAAGCCAGGCGTTTTG
>NZ_JBFULC010000025.1:0-53174 GCF_056400525.1 Stenotrophomonas sp. P5_A9 | reverse complement strand
CCCTCTATTCAGCCCTATCACCGTCGGTGACTACGACATGCCGGTTTCTTGGACGAGATCAGCGGCAGAAGAGCTAAAGAAACTTCAAGTGAGCTCCACCACTCGAGCTCGGATCCGAGCCCAAGCATCGAAACTGGATCAAGTTGTGCGCTACAGGGCCGGCGTCACGCCAAACACTTATTACTACACCTGTCGCACCGGGAAGCCCATCCTTGGCTACTGGCGATCGGGTGACCGGGTGCGCATCCTCACCGTTATGATGCCTCCGCCGTAGCAAGCACTGGGCCAAGTCAGAAAGATCGCGCTTCATCTTGAAGAGTCAGACTGAAGTGCCCAGTGACTGGATGCGAGCTTGAACTTCAAGCTTCGCAGATTGGAGGCTATGCGTTCCTGCGTTCCCGACGAAAAAGAGTCCACCCAAAATTCATTCCCGCCACGGCCGCCAAGATCGCAACGGCTCCGGCGACCTGCATTGTTCCCATCAGGTGGCCGTACGCCCAGGCATCGACAATGATGGCGACGATAGGATAGACGAACGAGAGAACACCCACCAGCGCGGTCGGTAGCTTCTGGAGCGCGCCATATAGCAGTGTGGACATCAGGCCGGTGTGGATGAAACCGATCGCTAGCAGTAGCCCCCAGACATGCGGCAGAGGTGCGCCGTCGGGCCAGGTCGCGAACGGCGCCAGCAGCACGCTGCCCACAATCATCTGGATGACGACGATCACGTGCGGCGGCACCTCCTTGAGGCGCTTGGTTATGGCCGCGGCGATGGCATAGAAGAACGCAGCCGCCAGCGCCAGGCCTATGCCAGCCAAGTAGCCCGGCGCGTGCGAGCCCGCCTGATGGCCACCGATGACGATGAGCACAACCCCGCCGAAGGCCACACTCAGCCATCCGATCTTGTTAGCCGTCGGCATTTCGCCGAAAAACAGCGCTCCGAGAGCCACCAGCATGAAGGGCTGCGTGTGATAGGTCACGGTGGCGACCGAGATGGAAGCGTGCGCGTATGCCGCAAACAGCAGGACCCAGTTGAGGATCAACGCGACGCCGCCTGCAGCCGCCAGCCCTACCTGCCTTCGATTCAATACGCCCCGGCGTAACAGACCTAAGCCGCCACAGGCCAGCAGCATGGCACCCGCTCCGAAAGCGCAGCGCCAAAATACGACGGAAGCGGGCGGCATCCTGGTTTCGAGCACGAACCAGCCGACCGTGCCGGAAATGACCATCGCGGTGGTCATTTCCAGGATTCCCCGACTTCGGATGTTCATTACCACGTCCTTTTAGGAAGAGGCCGTTCGACATATCGAACGATTGGCCGGTATGATGCCGATACCGATGCTTTTCGTCAAACCGAACGATCGTTCCACATGGAGAACGAAATGCCATCCTCTTCCATAACTGCCCCGCCCTCGCCGATCGGCCTGCTTTCAGCTTCGCTTAGACGGGAGCGCGAGCGCGTGGGTCTGTCCATTTCCGAGTTGGCCAAACGAGCCGGCATCGCCAAATCCACCCTGTCGCAGCTTGAGGCGGGAGTCGGCAACCCGAGCTTGGAGACCCTCTGGACCCTGGCGATGGCACTGGACGTCCAGGTGACCCGGTTGATCGCCCAACCTAAAAGCCACGTCCAAGTCATCCGCGCCAATGACGGTGCCACGGTGGCGTCGGAGCAGTCGCACTACACGGCCACCCTGCTGGCGGTCTGTCCGATGGGTGTGCAGCGCGATCTCTATCGGCTGGCGGTCGAACCTGGCGCACCTCGCCTGTCTGAACCGCATCCGCCGGGAACGATTGAACATGTCGTGCTATGTAGCGGACGTGCCCGGCTCGGACCAACCGAACAGCCCGTCGAACTGTCCGCAGGTGACTATGCGAGCTATTCAGCGGACCAGCCTCACATATTCGAAGCGATCGAGACCGGAACCACCGCCATTATGTTGATCGAGCACACGTGAGGCGCGACGCTGGTCTTAACGTTTTCCCGCGTCTACAGAAGCGCGAATGAGGCCGGCATCATCGCTCCCACATCTGCCAGAATCAGATCGTTGAGGGGCATTACTGGCCTGCACCCGGCACCATCCCCGGTACCAAGCAAAAGGAAGCTGCATGACCATCCATCAAGTGAACATCTGCGGATTCGCGCAGATGCTCCGCGCGCTCAAAGGCCAGCTGGACAAGGCCGAGGCCCATGCGCTGGCGCTCTGCTACGACCCGCGCAACCTGCTCGCAGCGCGTTTGGCGCCAGACATGCACACGCTTGCCAAGCAGATACAGTTCGCCTGCACCCAGGCGCGCGAAGCGGCGTGTCGACTCAGTGGACAGCCGCTGCTATCACTTCCTGCCCCCGTCGACATGGACCAGGCGCGTGCGCTGATCGACCAGACATTGCACCACCTGGCCGGCGTCGACGCGGACGTGATCAATGCCGGCGCCTCGCGCGATGTGGCCATCGAGCTGGCCGACGGCCTTGCCTTCGACATGAAAGGCAGCGAATACGCGGCGAACTGGGCCACCCCGCAGTTTTATTTCCACCTGATTACCGCTTACAGCATCCTGCGCCACAACGGCGTACCACTGGGAAAGGCTGATTACGTGCCGCACATGTTCGCCTGGCGGCGACAAGACGGTTGATCCGGAGCAGGCCGAATCTCAGACCGGCTGACACTCAACAGCCATAGATTTTCGTCCTCTCTTTCTCACCTGCCCCTCCACGCCCGATGACCGGCCCCTCGGCGCCGCCCTACTCTGGGCTAAGTCCTGACCTAGGCCCGCGCCTCGAACCATCCGGCTTCGCCCTCCGCTGCCGGCGTGCTCGGGCGCCAAATCGACGAGTACTTTGGCGGTCAGACACATTCGACGCACGGAGCCATATGTGTTCCGAATCGGGCAGCGTGGATGTCAGCGGCTGGCATCAACCATATCCCAGCTTGACGCGTGCGACCGCTACAGGGCTCAAACGGCCAGATGTACCTTAAGGCTCGCGTGACCACTTTGCCGCCCCTACGATTCAATCACTAGATCAAGGACCTTGGCTCATCAAGGAGTGTCGGATCCTGCGCCTTCGGCCATACCATCGCATTCGGGCGCCGCTACCAGTAGGGGGCCCGATCAGTAGGGGCCCGATGAAGGCTTGCCCTAATCACGGGTTCCTCCATCCCTTGATTACAAACACATGCCGGTGCACGCTCGCGATGGCGAACAGATTGCGGGTCGGAGAAGCGTTCGCTGTTGTCGGAGGGCATCGAAAAAGGACGAAGCGGAAACTCAATTAGAAGCTCGGCCCAGTAGCGTGGCTCGCGTAGAGGTCGCCAACGGGCAGCAAGACCTCGACATGCCGTTAACACATACATAACGATTGCGACTCATTCCCACATGGAGACGTGGCATGTCGACTGTTCCTACCCTTCCGACCGTTCCAGTATTTGCGCCCCCGCAGCCAGACCCCTACTTCGGCTTCGGCGGCGTCCAATACGCAATCGCGTTGAGCTCTCCTATCCTTCAGGAGGACACGCCCCCGCCCATCATCATCCGGGCTCACTTCGCAAATTCGGACGGGATCTGGGCGACCGAAGGCACGGATCAGCTCTATGAGCTCTGCAAAGTGATGAGCAACCGGCCTGGCGATTTCGTGCGCCAGCAAATTTTCCGCTACGGCGCCTACTGCGGCTGGCTCGGTGGGAACAGGGAATGGGCGCTCCCGGGTTCCACTCCAACCTCGCAAAATGGTGTCCCCATTCTCGATCCCGTGCAGGCCTGGGTCGAAGACGGGATGCGCTGGCCTCCCGCTTGGCGCGGCAACCTCTTCGACACCCCATTCCTCGCAATCCAGGGCGTGGCGCATTACATTGGAGTAAAGGAGAGCCGGACCGTCTCCCTCGCTGATCTCGGGCTCTTCAATCAAGTGACTGACTTCTCCCCGATCATGAACATCTTGCGTGATCACAACAACGGGGATGGAACCTATCAGTTCAACGAGGCCTTCTTCGAATACAACACTTTTGATCACGTCACCAATAACGTGCATGTTGCCAGCCTGATTGGACGGGTCGCGGGGACATTGACTGGAACCCTCACCATCACGGGGGGCACTTATGTCTTTGATGGAAACTATGGCCTCAACCCAGACACCTACGATGCCAACCCTTCGAATCGACCTCACTACCAAGAAGCCCTGACATCGTTCCTTCAGGCGATCAGTGATGCGGTAGGCACCACGAACTATCAGATCAACTTCACCGGCCGGAACACCGTTCACTTCCAGGGCAGCCGACCGTGAAGCCGGTATACGCTGCAGCACTACTCGTGGCCGTGTCGCTCTCCGCCTGTTCGCGTGAAGAATGCCCGGACTTGAGCAGCGAAGCACAACAGGAACAAGTCTACCGCTACGTTGTTGGAAACACGCTTCCAGCACTGAAGGACGTGACGCGTAATGATGTGAAGTTTATTGACTCTTCTCGCTACAACGCTGATAGCCGGATGTGGCGGTGGAACTTCCAAGCAAAAGGTCGGGAATACATCGCACTGATCGGTTGTGATGGGAGCGTTGAGCTATCGGTGGCGAAAGAATCACTGACCAGACAGGGCTTGTTCGCACCTAGGTGAACTCGTCTGCAACCAGAGGGACAATCCACCTCTGCCTGACTATCAAGGACGCCCGATGTTTCGCATCGGGCGTCTTCCATTCAGGGTTGATACGGCCCTGTCGCCACTCAGTGCCGCCCTCGCTTCGTCATCTAAAAAGCCGCATGGTCAGGGAACGGGCCTTCCGCACTCCGGAAGGCTTCCCTTCCGCCTCTGCCTGCGTCGTCTCCAGGCACGCTCGGCCAAGGCCGCAAGTCCCAGAAAGCAAGCAAACAGCAAGGCAACTTCAAGCAGGCTGAGAAGCAAGTTCATGTCCGGCGCCTTTGGCAAAAACTCGTCGATTGCGAGGTTCAAGGTGGTCGCGCACCTCGCACACGAGACCAAATGTATTTCAGTCACTCATCAGTAAAACGTGATTGCCATCACCTTTTACCGCATTAAGAACAGTTCTTGCGGGCCACACTGGGAGCCCTCACCCTCACGGCCGGCCGACTCAGCTTTCTTACCTTTGCGAACGTCTTGATACAGGTTAGCTCCAATACATATGAGCTGGCCTTGACTGGCCTATCCTTGAAGCAGTTCCGGACTTCTATCTCACTGGCGTACAGCTCCGGCGTTGTCCAGAATACGCGCTGCATGCGCTCGCTGACGTATCCAGGCAGTGACACGAAAGGAGCGGCGAGATGCGCACCCCATGGTGAACGTGTACGGAAGGGCCGCTTAGTGCTGGGCGAGCGCGTATTTCTTCTCGCCCGCCAGCACCGCCAGTCGCACCCGCTGGCCGTTGGTGTCCTGATCGGCCAGGCGGTTCTCCGGCGGCGGCAGTGGGCAGGTGGCGAAATCCGTATACGCGCAGGGCGGGTTGTAGGCGCGATTGAAATCCAGCGCGACCGTGCCGTCCGCCGCCACGGGGCCGGTGCGAAGATAGCGCCCGACCCCGTAGGTCTGCCGGCCGGTGGTCTTGTCCTGGAACATCAGGTTCAGGCTTTTCGCCGGATCACCCAGTGCTTCCAGCCGCCACTGGCGCCCTTCCTTCTCGAACATCACGTAACCGGGGTTCGGGGTCTCGGCGACGTGACCGATCACGCTCACGATAGGCAAGGTCTTGCCGGCCGGGTGCGGAACGAACCGTGCCTTCACACGCCAGCGCTCATCGGGCGGGAAGAAATCCAGTCCGGTGAACCGGAGCCGCGCCGGTGCATCGGCGTGGCGCACCCGCAAGGCCACGCGCTGGCCGCGCCTGATCACGGTGATCTGACCTTTGCCCTCGTCATAGGCCAGCTTGGTCCCACCTCCCTGTCCCTCAGGCTTCAGGCGCACCTCGCCCTGCACGGGTGTGCCGTCGGAAGTGACGCGCGCGCCTTCAACGGGCGTGAAGTACACGCCGTCCGGGCGCTGCTCCACTTGGCCCAGTCGATCCGGTGCGATGGCCAGCTGGAGGGTGTTGCCCTCGCCCGCGCCCACGCTTTGCGTTCCGGCTTCGATCCAGTGCAACCCGATCAGGCTGATCCAGCCATCGGCCTTGCCCAGGTCCGCCGCACGGCCTTTTACCCATGCGGCATGCTCGCCCGCGAAATCCGGCGCAGCGGGCGCGGTGCCCGACGCCTGCGCCTGCGCCGCGGTGGGGTCGCCCCGGGGGCTGCACGCAACCGCAGCCAAGGCCAGCAGCAGGCAGGTAACACGTGTGTAGGTCTTCATGCGGATCACCAGTTCTTGGAAATGCCAACGTGCAGGTAACGTCCGTAGGTTTCGTGCAACGCGCTCAGGTAATTGCCGAAGGCATTGAGTGGCGGTTCTTCGTCGAACAGGTTGCGTGCGCCCACTTCCACCGAGGTGCCTTTGAGGCGCCCTTCGTTGAAATCCTTCTTCACCGACAACGCCCAGCGCTGGGTGGCCTTGACGACGTAGGGCGTGCGGTCCGAATACGCGCCGGCCTTGACGCTGCCGATGTAATCGTCGCGCAGGCGGACCGTCCAGTCCTGCAGGTTCCACAGGAACGTGGCGCTGCCGCGCCATTCCGGCTTGGCGCCGTTGATGCCGATCTCGTTGGCCGCGCCCAGGTCGGGCGCGATGATGTTCAACTGCCCGTTCGCGATGGCGGCCGCCACCTGCTGGATCTCGGCCGGCTTCTGCTGGGTGTATTCTTTGAGCTGACTGACGCTGAGCAGGACCGCGAAGTTGCCCCACCCCGTGTCGCGCACGCGCCAGTTGAGGTTGTAGTCCACGCCAGAGGCCGTCAGCGGCCGGCGGTTCTGGTAGCGGTTGTAGATGTGGGTCACCACGCCCGCCGGTGCAAGCCCGGACCCTTCAAACAGCGCCGCGTCTTCGGCGGTCACCGCTGCACGCACCACGTTGGAATTGCTGCTGCCTTCCACCACGCGCAGGTAGGCGTCGTACAGCAGCTCCTCGCCCAGGGTGTTGATCGGATTCTCCACTTCCACCCGCCACGCATCCACGCTCAGGCTGACCGCGCCCAGCCGCTCTGGCAGGAACTGCGGCTCCAGCACCGCGCCCCATGACGACTGGCGGGTGGTCTCCGGCTTCACGTCATCGCCGTAGGAGGTAACCGCGCTCACCGACGGTTTGACCGGCGAACCGCTGCTGTAGGCATTCAAGCAGGCGGTGTAATCGGGCTGCGCCCCCCTGCTGATCAACGCATGACAGCGGATCGCATCGCTGTTGAAACCGAACCCGTAGGTCGGCGGCGAGTTCACCAGCTCCAGCCCCGGCGCGCGGAAGCCGCCGCTGACCGAGCCACGCAGCAGCACGCTGTCATTCACCTTCCAGGCCGCCGCCAGTTTCGGCTTGGCCACCTTCCCGGCATCGCTGTAGTCCTCCCACCGGCCCGCGATCTGGACATCCAGCGACTGGACCAGCGGCACCTCATGCGCAGGCGAGACCAGCGGCACCGCCAGTTCGATCAAGGCCGATTTAACGTTGCGGCTGCCGTGCACGTCCGGCCGCGGGCTATGCGTGAAGAAATTGCTGGCCGCAACGGTGCCGGTGTACCAGTCCGTGTACGGACGGCTGCCGTCGATGTTTTCGTCGCGATCATCGGTGCGGCTTTCATAGCGGTACTCGACACCCGCTGCCAGGCCGATGTCACCGGCGTACCAGCTGAGCAGATCCGGACGGTTGACCTTGAAGTCCCACAGGGCCAGCTCGGTCGTGCCTTCGCGGGTCGCCTCGCCAATGAACGCCGAGGTGTCGTACGGCGTGGCATCCCCCACCCGGATGCTAGCCGGATCACCGCCACTGAACGGGTTGTACGCACCGGCGTCGGTACGRTTCACCGCGGCGATGAAGGCGTCGGTCAGCCCGCCCTGCTGCGTGTCGGTGCTGCGGGCGCGCGAGTACAGCAGGGCCGTTTCCCAGTTCCAGCCGCCTTCGGTCCAACCGCGAAGGCCCAGCAGGGCCCGCGACTGATCGTTGTCCACCTTGACCCGGCGGATCCCCGAATCGGCGAACTGGTAGTTCAGCAGCCGGATCGCATCGGCACCGCGCAGGGACTGCGGCACCCAATACGCATCCGGCCGGATGTGCAGCAGGAACCCGTCCCCGCCGAAACCCGACTCGCTGCTCACCCAGGATTCGGAGGTGGCCCGGTAGTAGCCCAGCTCGCCGAACAACTGCATGCTGTCGGTGAGATCGAAGCGGCCACTGGCGAACACATTTCCCTTGCGGATGGACGGTGACGAGGTGATGCCCGGCTCGGCGGCCGAATCGTAGTGATAGCGGGTCGGCACCGTGCCGGAAATCAGCGTGCCGGTGGCCGGATCGACATGCCAGCTGCCGGTGCGCCGGCCATTGGCGTACGTATCGAAATGACCCCACGGCGTTCGCGTGCTGAAGCCGGCCGTGCCGTCGGGATCGGGCACGCTGGTGCCATCGCCCAGCGGCCGGCGACCATCGGTCGCGGTGAACCAGGCATCGGAATTGCGCTGCGCCGTGCGCCTGGAAACGCCATACAGCACCGAGATGTTGCCGCGGCCTTCGGCAAAGTCACTGCCGAAGTAGCCGTCCAGGGAGACATCTTCGCGGTGGCCGTCCGAGACCTTGCCGTAGTTCATCTTGATGCCACCCCCATTCTGCAGGTTGCTCGGCGTCACCAGATCGACCACGCCGGCCACGGCGTCGGACCCGTAGATCGAGGCCGCCCCGTCCAGCAGCAGGTTGACGCGCTCCAGGCCGAAGGTCGGAATCGCATTGGCGTTGTAGGTGGTGTCATCGCCGCTGTTACTGATCGGGTGCTGCACGGTGCGGCGGCCGTTGATCAGCAGCAGCGTGTACTTGGCGCCGAGGTTGCGCAGGTTGATCGAGCCCACGTCGCCGCGGGCGACATTGGAGTTCCGCCCTGCGTTGGTGGTGCCCTTTTCCGTGACAGCGACATCACCGAACTGCGGCAGGCTGCGGAACAACTCGTTGCCGTTGGTGGCCCCGGTGGCATCGATCTGTTCCCGGTCCACGGCCACCACCGGCAGCGCCGCCTGCGCGCCACCGCCGGCGATCTGCGAGCCGAGCACCGAGACCTTGTCCAACAGCCGGGTATCGGTACGCTGCCGTTCCGGATCAAGCGCCGCTTCTTCCGCCGCCTGCGCCCCGGGCGCCAGCAGCGTGCACAGGGCAAGCGCCAGACGGCCGCGACGCGGCAGCAGCCCCTGCACGTCGTACCACGGCTGCTTCACGCCCGGCTGCGAACGAAGAACGCGCGTCATTGAGTATTCCCATGTCGTTTTCTGAGGGCACGGCGGACCCGGGCGTTCCCGCCCACGGTGTCCCCGGGAGAATCGCGGCCCCAAGGCCGCGGCGCGCAGGCGCGCTTAGTCGTTCACTTCTGCATACGCGCCGCGGACGATGCGGCCTTCCAGCTTCTGCTCGTCCTTGACCAGGTTGTAGAGCGGACAGGTGGCTTCGACCGACTGTCGCAGCGCGTCGATGTCTTTTTCGGACGCCGGCGATTCAATCCGCACCTTGTAGCGGATGTCGCTGTAACGGGCCGGCGAGCGGACATTGCTGCCGAAGCGCGGGCTGAGCTGCCCATCAACGGTGAGTTCCAGCGCATCCAGCAGCACGTTTCGTCCCGCCGCCTGCACCTCGAAAATGTGGGTCAGGCAGGTGCCGGTCACGCCCAGCAGGTGTTCCTCCACCGTGGGTGCCAGCCCGTAGCCCAGCAGGCCGGTCGCGCTGTCGTGCAGTTGCTGGTGGTAGCCGTCCTTGCCCAAGAACACGCGACGCAGTCCGGTGCGCGGTTCGACATGGGCACGGGCCACCAGTGGTTCCGGCTCGGATGCTTTTTCCTTGCCGGCGGCCGGCTTGCCTTGCCTGGCGAGCACCGCCGGGCGCTTCTCCTCGGTGATGAAATCCCGCAGGCCTGGCGGAAGCTTTGGATCGCGCACCGGCGCACTATGGATGTACTCAACCTCGGCGTGGCTGACCTGCTGCGGCTTGGTCACCAGATCAATGGCCGAGGAATTGGCGTGCACCGCGCGCTTGAGCGTTTCGAGCTGCGCATCGGTGGCCGGCGAGTCGATGTAGGCCACGTAGGAGAGATTGTTGGGATACGTCAGGGTCTCGCTCTTGCGCTCGGGGATGCTGGTGAACACCACATCCAGCGCATCCAGTTGCACGCCCTGCACCGCCGCCTGCACGATGTACTCATCGGCCACCGAGCTGGCCAGCGTGCCGACCAGCGAATCCCAAGAACCGGCGCCTAGGTTGTAGCCGGCGTAATTGCGGCCACTGTCGCTGATGTACTGGAACTCGCCGGTGGACCCGATGCGCAGGCGGCGTACGCCGGAGCGGCTTTCGGCGGTGACCTTGGCATGGATCTTCGTGGGCGGCACCACCCGCGCCGACTGTGTCTGGATGGCAGCGCGCTTGGCCGTCAGATAATCGCGCAGTGGTGATGCCTTGTCCTGCGCCGCAGAGGTCAGCGGGGCCGCCAACAGTAGTGTGGCAGACAGGAGGGCGGCGACAACTTTGCGCGGCGGCGCATAACGGGCGATGGACATGGGGGGGTGGGCTCCAGAAGCGATCTGAACAAGAGCCCACTCTTTCATGTTCGAACCCCACGTTTAAATAACTGTTGGCAATTCCCATATTAGTGGGGGGGGGTGACAGGAACCATGGCCGACTGGCCCCTGCCCCAGTTCCGAGACGGCGTCGATTGCTGAGAATCGCTGTTCGATGCATCGCACCCATCGCTTAGGCAACTGCGCCCATCGAGCCAGCCCGAGGATGTTCGTCCACTCGATCCCTGGCGCGCGCTTGCAAGCGTCCGCGCCCATCCATCCAATTCGACCCCAGCTCGGACTCCATCGAGCGGGTGCAGCGGGGGGGGGGGCGGCGCGGCTATAGTTCAGCGCTTGCAGCCTAAGCGAGCCATCCGTGGTGACGCAAGGCCAAAGCGCGTTCCAGCAGGGCCTTCGGCATCGCGCTCACGGGAACCCTGAAATGCCGACGCTGGATGCGGGGGCGACCGGCTCTAAGCCAGACGACGAGATAACATTGACATTGGGATCTTGGCACACGCCTACCTGGTTGAACGGCTATGGTCCCGACAGATAAGGCTTGAGGGTGCTCTCGCACCACATTCTGAAGGTTGTGGGCGTGCTGTTCTGTGCTGTCCTCTCCACACCCAAATCAAGTCCCTCACTTTTTGCACGCGCCATCGAAGCCATCCCCTCTGCCATCGCGCGCGAGAAGCCAAAGCGTTCGAACTGGTCCTTGTAGCTGGCAAGGGAAATTTGTTCATAGGCTATGTGACGGCCGAGAACCTCGCTCATCACCCTTGCCATCTGATCGAATGAGATATTCTCAGGACCAAGCACGGGGACCTCGGCTTGGCCTTCCCAAGAATCATCGAGCAGCCACCTCGCCGCCACTGCCGCAATGTCGTCTGTCGAACAGGACGGCAGTTCAAGATCTCGGGGTATCGGTAGAGAGAAGACGCCCCTATCTCGTAGTGGTCGCCCCTGCATGAGCACGTTGTCCATGAATGAGGGCATCGCAAGCGCTCTCTGATGCACGCCCGTACTCGAAATAAGGTCATCCATGGCGAGCGATGCGCTCACATAGCCGGCATCGGCAGCTTGAGGCGTGTTTCGCCCCAAAGCGGTGACCTCCACCACCTGAGTGATGCCGGCCGCTTTGATTTCAGCTGCAGCAGGCCGGGTGAAGCCGACATAGGCTTCAATCACGCTTCCCGCCGCAGGATCCGCGGGGACCAGCCAAAACAGCTTTTGTGCCCCTCGAAATGCTCGCTGCACTGTAGGCGCGTCTGCATGGCTTCCTTGCACGACCTCAACTCGCGAGCGCACTCCGATCGGTAGTTTTGAAGGGTCGCGGACAATCACCCGCACGGGTGCCTCCGCTGCGAGCAGTCTAGGAATCAACCGGCTACCGATCTGACTGGTTGGTGCCGTTACAACAATCATCGGGCGCTCCTAACGAGGTGAACCAGGGAGCGAAGCGGCTGGTTGGCCGCTTCATGTGGAAGCAGCTTAGTCTTGTGTTTCGAACGAATCATTCTTTATAGTTCTAATTATTTGCGCGATCGTTCAGCCCGTGGATCCTCTCTCCGACCTGCTCTCCCTCTTGCATCCGGTCGCAACAGTCTCTTCTGGCTTTCGAGCCGGGGGAGCATGGTCAGTCAAGTTCTCGGATCAACATGGCCAGATCAAGTGTTACGCAATCCTCGAGGGAGCCTGCTGGATGGCCGTGGACGGGGTTAAAGAACCTTGGCGATTGGCAGAGGGTGATTCATTTGTGCTTCCCCGAGGTCGTCCGTTTCGGCTTGCGAGCGATCTCTCCTTACCCCCCATCGACTCATCCACGCTTTTTCCTCCGGCTAACCGAGGGGGCGCGGTAGTTTTGGCGGATGGCGCCGGGTTTTCCTTAGCTGGGGCCCGCTTTGCTGTAACTGGCAGTCAAGCTCCTTGGCTACTGGGCCTTCTTCCGCCGGCGATTCATCTGAGAGTCGCAGACGACCGGGCGGTCCTGCGGTGGGCGGTCGAACGCATGATGCAAGAAATGCGCGAATCGAAGCCAGGAGGAATGCTCCTGGCCCAAAATCTTGCCCAGACCATGCTCGTCCATGCCCTGCGGGCACATCTTAGTGAGGCAGGCGCTAGCGGGGCGGGTTTGCTGGCCGCGCTGGCTGACCCGCGGCTGAGCCGAGCGCTCCGGGCTATTCACGCTCACCCAGCGAGGAAATGGACGTTGCGCAGCCTTGCGGCCGAGGCCGGGATGTCCAGGACTGTCTTCGCCACCCAATTCCGGGCTGCAATGGGGGAGACCGCAATGCTGTATCTGACACGCTGGCGAATGGCTCTGGCCTGCGACCAGCTCGAGCACTCCAGGGAGTCGGTCGCTCAGGTGGGATCTTCGCTTGGATACGATTCAATTAGTGCGTTTTCGACTGCCTTTAAGCGCGTCTTAGGCATCTCTCCACTGAAATATAAGTCGGCCTTGAGCAAGCAGCCAAGGCTCGCCCCCTCAACCCACCCACCATGATGCTGCGCCTCCTTCGGTTTTCTCTCGGCTGTAGACTCTGCTGCCCACCCGTGCGTATAACTCAGAGCAAGCGCATCCAATGATGTGGCCCCTTGGGGATCGTGAAGGGCGCGAGGTGCCGCAAGCCAAGGCCCTAGCTGTCCGGTCGCGCCGGAGGAGCAGATCGGAGCCGGCGCCGACCAGGCCTCTGGACAGCGCTCGAACACAGCCCTCTCTCGCTCGTCGTGCGACTAGCCTTAACGGCCAGCATTTCCGGGGCGCGTTTCGCGTCGCTATGAGAAGACCCAGCGACACCGGGAGAAATAACCATGCCTAGACCTTCGCTCCAGGTGCACTGGGGAGAACGCTGCTATTTGCTTGGATCCTTTTGCCATTTAGGACCTGTCCTCAGGGTCATGAGGAAGGTTCAGCTAAGCGTACAAATCGTCAATAGTGGCTCCATCGCCCTGTCGGTAAAGGTGCCGCCCCCCGCGAAATGCTCGTCCTATCGTCATCCACCACTTCGATGCTGTCTAGTTTGAGCATCAACTGCCTGCTGTCCCTGCCCCGCCAGGAGTCCGGCGGAGAAGGTCGTGGCGTTCGTATTCCGGCGTGCGGAGGATGGGCGCAGCCTTGGCCAGGGCCCGACCGCGACAACGAATTTTCAGCGATATGCTAAGGGCTGCCATCAAGGCAGAGGCGGGTACGCCGATGAAGTGACTGTCAAAGGGCTATCCTATCAATGAGCGCAATGCAGGTAGACGAAGTCATCATGCCCAAACTACCATCTCGCATCCTCTTGGTTGAAGACGAGGACACGATCCGCGACCTCGCCGGCGAGTTCCTTACCGAATGGGGATATGAAGTGGCGACGGCGGCCAGTGCCGAGGACGCTCGGGAGAAGCTGCTGCTGGGACGCCCCTTCGATTTGCTTGTGGCCGACATATGGCTTCCAGGCATGAACGGCCGTGCTTTGGCCAATCACACCCTCGCCCTGCACCCCACGACACGGGTTCTCTTGATCACCGGCTACGCGGGTGGTGGTAATGAGCCATCTTCTCTAAGGAGAGCAGGTATTGAGCTGCTTGGAAAGCCGTTCACCATGAGAGAACTGCTCGTGCGTGTGCAGAGCATCCTATAGATGCAACCGTGTGTTTCCAGAATTGAGCAACCCGCGCGCGGGGGAGTGGCGCGCCCCCTCGTTGGATCCAGGCGGGGCATGATTTTTCAGAGACCTATGAACCGACTCGGATCCTCGCCGAGGGGTTCACGCACCGGCTACGGTAGGTCGCCTCAACTCAAGCACGCTTGGCAGCCTGTAAAAAGAAGCCGCCTTGGATCGCGCTGTCAATATTTCGGATAGACGGCCGATACTTAGAGTTCCACGTGAGATCTCCATAGTGGGGGAGCAGCCGCTGCTTACCTTTTGACAACGAATGAGACAGCCCCAGACCCGTCTTCTAGAGTGCTTTACTGTGGCCACGTCGGTCGGCATCTCGTTGCTGATAGCATTGGCATCCGTACAGGCGGTGCTCTACTACTACGACAGCGAAAGCGCCGAACGAGTCGCAGCGCGCGCGGTGGCTCAGATCGAGGCAATTGCTTCTAACAGCCAGGCAGCGGCACGGCTCGCCGCCAACGCGAGGGACATTTGCTCTCCGGACGATGTCGACAAGCTCAAGGAGATCACATTCCGCTCTGCCTACCTGAGCGATGTTGGCCGAGTAAAGAACGACCAAATCGTTTGTACGGCGCTATGGGGAGTCCTCGCCACCCCCATCCGACTTCCTCCGGCGAACTACCACCGCAAAAGTTTAAGGATTTGGCGTGCCGAAGAGGTCCTTGGATCCCGTTATCATCAGACCAACTTGGTACTCCGCGACGACCTACTTACTGTCAGCTCTCCCTCAGCGTTCGATGACATCGATCCCGTGCATCGCAGTTCGATCATGGTCTTTAGCCAGGACAAGAAACATGTCTTCAAGGCAATAGCAGCGCGGCGGATGACTGGCGGCTTCTCCGAAAGTGTCATTGTGAGGCAGTTGTGTAGCAACACTATCGCGGCCTGCGCGGCTGTGCGGCTTCCACGCAAAAGCCTTTGGCAGCTCAACGCTTGGCTGCTTGGATGTCTAGCGATTGGCGCTGCCGCAACGGGCTCCGCCGTTTCGATCCTGATTCTTAGGCGCCGACACGCCCCGAGGAACCTGGATGAGAAACTTGCGTCTGCACTTAGCAAGGGCCTTATCACCTTGGAGTACCAGCCCTTGTGCGATGGCATCACCGGCCGAGTCATGGGCTGGGAAGCTTTAAGCAGATGGACAACATCCTCGGGAGAAGTCATCTCCCCGGACATATTTGTACCCCTTGCGCAGATCCACGGCCTGAGCACGACGCTGGCGCGCTATGTTGTGCAGCGTGCACTGAGCGAGCTTCGTCCACGGTTGGAAGATCGCGACTACTACGTCTGCGTGAACGTTGAGCCGGAGGACATTGCCGACAACGACTTCCCCTCATACGTGGAGGATGTGGCCGCGCGCAAAGGCATCCGACCCTCTCAGCTGAAGTTCGAGGTGACCGAGCGCACAGACATCGTGCACCCTGACTTTCTGAAGAACATGCAATTTCTCCAGTCCAGAGGGTTCGCCTTCCTGATCGACGATTTTGGCACAGGTAACGCAAATTTCTCGCATCTTGCAAAGACCCGATTCGACGGCATCAAGATTGATCGGCTTTTCACCTCCGCCTTGGCAACGCCCTCACCACTTCGCTCTGTTCTCCCTGCGATCTACGAGCTCGCGATCACGCTGGACCTCGCAGTGACCGTAGAAGGAGTCGAATCCCAGGTGCAGCTTGAAGCAATTCGTCATATCGCTCCGAAAGCCACGGTCCAAGGCTGGCATCTTGGCCGCCCCAGTGCCGCTGAAGCGCTGGAACATTGATCATGCTCCGTCGTTCCTTCGCCCCAGGGACGGGTTTGCAGTGTGGCGGCTCATCGCCCCGCGCCGCGGGAGCCTGCGTTCTTACGTGAGCCGTTCGTACTTGTGGGCGCCTCCCCCGACGAGGCACTCCCCCTACCAAGCGGCGCGGACGCAGTGGCGAAAGGGTCTCGAATGCTGGCGCCCTCCGGTGCTCACATGCTTGTGACCATGCTCCAGCCAAACGCAGTGTCCGCGTTTGCTCACAACGTGGGCTACATCACCGCAGCGGCGGACGCTGAAACCAGAGAACAAGGGTGCTCCGCCTTGGAGCTGCGGCGACGGGGAAACGTAGCTTTTCCGTTGGCGAAGCGGCCGAGCCACACGCAGCTCTGGAAGGCTCGGACTCTAGGCTTCGTTGCCTTGGGGATATGGCGGTCGCTAGAGGTGCGTAGACGACCGCTCTTTACCAGCAACATGTCATCGTGAAAATATGGCCTTCTCTAGTCAGAAATGCCCTTATGCTCTCATCTGCCTTTGAGGCGAGATGAGGAAACCCGGGCTATAAAGCAAGCGGACCGACAGGCGCTCCAAAGTACTTGCCTTCGTACGACGCAACTGCTCGTCTCTGCGGCTTCGGACCATGCAGACTTCGACCTTTGGACCAATGGACCGGCCGTTGGGCAGGCGGAAACTGAGCCAGCGAACCTCCATCTGATTGCCACGGTTAACGCCATTTCTACTGTCCTTGCGATTCCTTACTACCCTGCGTCAGCCTTGGCCCATAAATCACCATTTGAGAGGGCGTTCGCCTGCAGCAGACTCTAACAAGTGGGGCATTGCAATAAGCTCAATCAGCCGTGAAGAGGCTGTGGGCGCTAATTTTCAGCGGATCAATTTTGGCGCACTGGGCAAAAATTAGACCGGGACGGAGGGGGTAAGGCCCGACGCTCACGGACAATTTTTACATTTTTCGGCTTGGTGCAAAATGTGACGCCCATCACCGCTTATAGCTAACCTGATTTATCGACCCTCCGGCACGGCCCGCTCCTGCCGGCGTCCCTTTTTGCTAGTAAAACAAGTCCATATCTTCAGCCCTCTGGCCCCAACCTTAGATGCATTAAGGCATAGATGACACTCCGCTACCGGCCGCCATGCGCTTAAAGCGAGACATGTGTCATGGCCCACATCTTGAGAAATTCCGGATCATATGGCGCTTAGCGATTCGAGGCCTATCCCGGTCCTGCGGGGTCACTTACTCTCGACGCCCCTAAAGTCGCAGCGCATGGAACTCAATACCATCGAGATGATTCATATCCCCACCCTCCTCGGATACAGTGCAGCCTTACTCGGGTCCATTGCTCTTCTAATGGTGGCCATACGTCCGCCGGGACGCCGGTTCGCATGGTTTGCCGCCCCTTTCGCCGCAGGTGCTTTGGGATGCATGTTCCTCGTGAGCCCGGCCTGCCTTCCTGAAAAGGCTGGACTACACTTCGGGGCGTTCTTTATTTCCTTAGCTTTCGCTTTCGGCTGGCAAGCTGTCCGTGCGTTCTTCGACCTGCCGGCACGATGGGTATCGCTCATCGCCCCGTCTACCGCGTGGTTGATCGCTGCTTTTCTCCTGTTTGATCCATACGGGCTTGAAGAGCTCAATGCGGCCGTACGAATTGGGTTGGTTGCTTTTTACTCCGGTCTCCCGGCGCGTCTGCTATTGCAGAAAGCAGATGAATCCTTACCCTCTAAGCTTCCCTTAGGCGTCATCTTTGCTGTCTCCGCTTTACTCGCGGGCATTACGCTGCCCTTTGTCACTTGGCTTCCCCAACCACTGGGCGCGGCCCAGCCGCAGGCCTGGGCTGTTGCGCTTTTTAACGGCCAGATCGTTCTCGAGGTACTCCTTGCGAGCGCGCTCATGGTGTCGATGAGCAAGGAGCGCGTATCGCGGGAATTCTATGAGGCCTCGATACGCGACCCCCTAACAACTCTGTACAACCGACGCTTCCTTGACCAAAGGAAAGTCTCTTGGCAGCGGAGTGATCGTCACGAAGCGCGGCAACGCGCTATCATCTATTTTGACATAGACCATTTCAAACAGATCAACGACAAGCACGGTCACGCACTGGGGGACGACGTTATCGTCATTGCCGCTCGTGTGGCCCAAAAAGCAGTGCGGAAGAAGGACTGGGTGTTTCGCATCGGGGGAGAAGAATTTCTCTGCGTCTTGCCTGACTGCAGTGCGCCAGAGGCTCTAGCCGCTGCGCAGCGCTTGCGCACAGGCTTTCAGGAGGCTGCCCTAACTGTTAACGGGCAGCGTATTGAGGCTACGTTGAGCGCTGGCATCGCCGTGGGTATCGCCGGACAAACGAACTTCGATGAACTGATCCTTGAGGCTGACCGTCATCTCTACATGGCCAAGCAGCAGGGACGAAATCGCGTCATTGCCTAGACTCTAGTCCGGAGATCGCAGTGTTGCTCTTCGTTCTGTTCGTACCCGCGCCAGCCTGACACGCGGATAAGTCAGTCGAGAGGCACACACCATGCTGCGTGACAACGCTACATCGTCGTCTACCGTCGCAGGCAATTTATGCTCGACGAACTGTTGGGCGGCGCGGCTGCGGCCAGCTTGGCTCTGGTCGCCAGTCCGACCGCAGCACCGCACAGCGCCGCCGGTCGGTTGCGAAGTTGATGTGGTCCAGCCCGTGAAGATTCTTTGTAACCACGTCGTCACACGCAGATACTACGCACGTGCCGGAGGTTTGAAGTTTGGCATTGAGGTCCCCTCCGTGTCCTCATAGCGACACCGTTCCTAGGAGCACACAGCAAGAGCCACCCTCAAGTATCTACGCCATGGCCAGGAAAGAACGCACGTAATTCCGCACCCGCGCGCCAGTTACCCCAACCTTCTCCCGTGTTCCCGTGCATTCGGCACYTCTCCTCGATATCGTCGACGGCAGACTGGGGATGAGAGCTGACTTAGACGTGGCATATCAGCGCCCGCTCTCCCCACGGCCATTTATGGGGAAGCTCTAGCAGCCTCAGAAGCTATATTTGACGTGAGTGTGCAGCCGGTTCAGATCGCCAGCCTCCCCATTCTCCAGACGGCGCTGGGCGTGACTCAGCTCTGCGCCGAGGTCCAGCTTCGGGAACGGCGAGTAAATCAGGTTGACGCGCCAGGACTGTGCGCGCTCGGTAACCAGCGCGCCGGTCCATTGCGCATCGTTGTCCAGCCAGGCACCGGAGTAGACGAGGTTGCCGCGCAGCTTGGGTGAGAAGGCGTGGCGCCACGCCACGAAGCCGCCATAGCCGTCCTGGGAATGCAGCTCCCCTTCGGCGTCCAGCACGCTGTCGGCACCGAGTGCGAAGCCGAGATAGCGACCAATGCCCTGGCCGCCGCTGACCATGTAGCGCAGGTCGTCATTGCTGCCGACGTTGACGCGCCCGGACAGGCTTGCCGCAATCCCGGTATCGGTACGGCCGTCGTAACGCAGGTTGCGCACCATGGCCGCCACCGTGACGTGGCCCCAGGCACCGCGCTGCGCCCAGCGGGCGGAGATGTCTGGCACCGTGTCATCGCCACTGTTGAGGCGGGTGCCGTTGCCCCGGTAGGTCGCCACCGTCGTTTGCGGATTCTCCAACGAGAACGACCACGGGCCGCGCGTGTAGCGAAGCTGCGCCTGACGGTTGAAGATGGTGCCCTCGGACGGACCGGTGAAGTCCACCGTGTCCGGCAGTGCCGCTACATCCTGGAAGTTGGACCAGGTCTGGCCAGCCAGCCAGTGGTTCCAGCTGACATAGGCCTGGCGCAGGGTCAGCGCGTAGGTGTTGGTGATCACTTCATTCCCGGCGAAGGCGTTGTTGCCGCCGCCATACATGTCTGCCTCGATATACGCTTTGAGCGTGTCGCCACGTTCGGTGACGGTGTCGGCGCCCAGCCAGAACCTGGAGAACTGGGCATGCACGTCGGTGTAGCTGGCGCTCTTGCCGTTTCCATCCCCGGCGACCGGGGTGGCGGCCGGGAAGTAGAACAGACGGCCGGCCGAGCCATCGGCGATGGCGCCGTCGCTGGTCCGCGTGGTCATGGCATCGAGTTTGATGAAGCCGCCTGCCGTGAAGCGGGTGCCGGGCATCGCCCCGGGCAGGATCGGCGTTGACGCTTGCGCGGGCGGTGTTGCAACGGCCACCGCGGGGGTGTTCTCGGCCGCTTTGGCATCGCGCTGTTGGTACACCTGCAGCAACCCTCGCATCTGCTGCATCTCCGCTTCCAGCTCGGCCATGCGCGCCTCCAGCGTGGCGGTATCCACGGCCTGCGCCAGCGCCGTCTGCGGTAGTGCGGACAAGGCCAGCCACAACGGCACCGAGGCCGCCGTTCTCCTCTTCATTCCAACCATGATTCCCCTCCCAGGGCATAGCGATGCCGTCACGGCCTGGGTGAACAGGCCGCGTGGCGTTGACGAACGGGGTGGAGCGTTCTAGATGAAGCGCATGGCGACGGTACCGATGCCGTCGCCGCGGACCAGGACGTTGTCGCCGGCCTGCACGGCAATTGCCGCAGTGATGGCGCCGGACAGCACGACCGCGCCCGCTTCCAGCGGCTGGCCATGTTCGGACAACATGTTGACCAGCATGGCCACTGCAGCGGCAGGGTCGCCGAGCACGGCCGCACCGGCCCCAACCTCGGCGACCTGGCCGTTCTTCTCCATCACCACCCCCAGCGTCTGCAGATCGAGCGTGGCCGGGTCCGTCGGGCGCGACCCCAGGACGTAGCGCGACGCCGAGGTGTTGTCGGCGATGACGCTGGGCAGGTCGAACCGGAAGTTCTCGTAGCGCGAGTCGATCAGCTCGATGGCCGGCACCACGTAGTCGGTGGCAGCGAGCACATTACTGGCGGTGCAGCCTGGGCCACGCAGTGCATCGCGCATCACGAAAGCGATCTCGGCCTCCACCTTGGGATGGATCAGCACGCGGGTGTCCACCGCCGCGCCATCATCGACGGCGTTATCGCTCCCGAGGAACCCGTAAATGGGCGTGTCCACGCCCATCTGCTGCATCTTCGCATGGGAGGTCAGGCCCATCTTCATGCCCACGATGCGTACCCCTTCGGCCTGCTTCAGCGCACACAGGCGTTGCTGGATCCGATAGGCGTCAGCCACATCCAGTCCGGGATAGGTGTCGGTCAGTTTGACCACCTCACGCACGTCGCGTTCGGCTTCGCGCAGCAGGCGGGCGCAACGATCAAGGATTTCGTTATCAAGGCTCATGCGGGTTCCTTCACTGCGGCCGCATCACGACGGCGCAGCATGTCCAGGGCGACGTCGACAATCATGTCTTCCTGGCCGCCGACCATGCGGCGCTTGCCCAGTTCAACCAGGATGTCGACGGTATTGATGCCAAAACGTTGCGAAGCGGCCTCGGCGTGGCGCAGGAAGCTGGAATAGACGCCGGCATAACCGAGCGCCAGCGTTTCACGGTCCACGCGCACCGGGCGGTCCTGAAGCGGTCGCACGATATCGTCGGCCGCGTCCATCAGGGCGTAAAGGTCGCAACCATGCACCCAGCCCAGGCGCTCGGCCGCTGCAATGAACACTTCAAGCGGCGCGTTGCCGGCACCGGCGCCCATGCCGGCCAGGCTCGCATCGATGCGGATCGCACCGGATTCTGCCGCGACGATGGAGTTGGCCACGCCCAGCGACAGGTTGTGGTGGGCATGGATACCGATCTCGGTGTCCGGCTTCAAGGCCTGGCGCAGGGCCTGCACCCGGTCACGCACGTCATTCATGCCCAGCGCACCACCGGAATCGACCACGTACACACAGGACGCGCCGTAGCCTTCCATCAGCAGCGCCTGCTCGGCAAGCGCGGCGGGGGCAATCATATGGCTCATCATGAGGAAGCCGACCGCATCCATCCCCAGGGCATTGGCTGCTTCAAGGTGCTGGCGCGAGATGTCCGCCTCGGTGCAGTGGGTGGCCACACGCACGATCCGTGCGCCCGCGGAATAGGCGTTCTTCAGGTCGTGCACGGTGCCGATGCCGGGCAGCAGCAGCGTGGCGATGCGCGCATGGCTGACCGACTCGGCCGCTGCTTCGATCCATTCCAGGTCGCTGTGCGCGCCGAAGCCGTAGTTGAACGAGGCGCCTTGCAGGCCGTCGCCGTGGGCCACCTCGATGGAGTCCACGCGCGCCTTGTCTAGTGCGCCTGCAATGGTGCGCACCTGCGGGAGGCTGTACTGGTGACGCACCGCATGCGAACCATCGCGCAGGGTGACATCGGAGATGTAGAGTTTGTGTTGGGTCATCGGAGTCTCCTCAGGCGCCTGCCGGCTGGGCCAGCAGCGATTCGGCCATGCGCTCGGCAGTGGCCAGTGCGGCCGAGGTCATGATGTCGAGGTTGCCGGCGTACGCTGGCAGGTAGTGAGCAGCGCCCTCCACTTCCAGGAAGATGGAGGTCTTCAAGCCCGTGGTGGGGCCGATGCCGGGGACGTTGAGCGGTTCGTCGATGACGTCGAACTGGACCTGCTGCTTGAGACGATACCCAGGCACATACGCAGCCACCCTCGCCACCATCTCGCTCACCGCGGCTTCGACCTTCGCCGTATCGACGGCCTCGGACAACACATACACGGTGTCGCGCATCAGCAGCGGAGGATCGGCCGGATTCAGCACGATGATCGCTTTGCCGGCGCGGGCGCCACCGACGCTCTCGATGGCGCGCGAGGTGGTTTCGGTGAACTCATCGATGTTGGCGCGGGTTCCCGGGCCTGCCGACCGGCTGGCAATGGACGCCACGATCTCGGCGTAGTGCACCTTGGCCACCGAGGCGACGGCGGCCACCATTGGGATGGTGGCCTGCCCACCGCAGGTGACCATGTTGACGTTCAGCGCGGCCAGGTTGGCCTCCAGGTTGACCGTGGGCACGCAGTACGGCCCGATGGCCGCAGGGGTCAGGTCGATGACCCGGATCGACGGCCGCGCCTGGCGCAGCAACGCATCATTGCGGACATGCGCCGACGCGGACGTGGCATCGAAAACGATGTCGATGTCGGCAAATACCTCCGATGCGATCAGCCCTTCTACGCCGGTGGCGATGGTCGGGACGCCGAGCCGGGCCGCACGGGCCAGGCCGTCGGAGGCGGGGTCGATGCCCACCAGCGCGCCCATTTCCAGGTGCCTGCCGTTGCGCATTACTTTGATCATCAGATCGGTGCCGATGTTGCCGGGACCGATGATGGCGACTTTCAGGGTCATACCGCACTCCTGTGGGGATACTTGGGGGGATGAAGCGGGATCAGGCAAAGTGCACGTCGGCGCTGCCCAGGGCGCCCATGCGTACGCGCATGTGGTCGCCGCGCTGCACCGGGATGAGTGGCACCAGGGCACCGGAAAGGATCACCTCGCCCGCCTTCAGCGAGGTGCCGAGGCGGCCGAGCGTATTGGCCAGCCACACCACACAGTTGATCGGCGACCCCAGCGCAGCCGCGCCGGCGCCGGTCGCGACGAGCTCACCGTTTTTTTCCACCACCATGCCCAGCGTGCCCAGGTCCAGGCCCTTGGGTGGCACGCGCTGGTCACCCAGGACGAAAGCGGCAGCGGAGGCGTTGTCGGCCACGGTGTCGGTGATGCCGATCTTCCAGTCCCGAATGCGCGAATCGACGATCTCGAAACACACCGAAACCGCCTCGGTAGCCGCGATCACTTCGTGATGGGTAATGCCAGGCCCGCACAGGTCGCGCTTGAGGTGGAAGGCGATCTCGCCCTCCGCGCGGGGTGCGATCAGACCATCAAGCGACAGCGTGCCGCCGTTGCGCACTTCCATGCGGTCGGTGAGGAAGCCAAAATCCGGCTGGTCCACCTTGAGCATGCGCTGCACTGCCGCGCTCGTTGCGCCGATCTTCTTGCCCACCACGCGCTCACCGTCGGCCACGCGCCGGGCGAGCAGGTTGCTGGAGATCGCGTAGGCGTCCTCGATACGCAGCCCGGCAATGCGCTCGCTGAGCGGGTCCAGGGGCGCGCCTTCTCGCAGCGCACGGTACAGCTGCGCGGCCTGCTCGCCGATGTCGGCCGGGGTCAGGGCGGCGCTCATGCGGATGCCCCGGTCGGGGAATCGCTCTTGAGTACATCGCCCACCGCGAAGCGCTGCGGCGGCACTTCATTGACCATCACACGGATGGTCTGCATCGGCGCGTCCAGCTGTTCATGTGCAGCGCGGGCTACCGCGCGGATGAAGGCCTGCACCTTCTGTTCGTCGCGCCCCTGCACCAGGGTTACTTGGATGATTGGCATGTCAGTCTCCAGGGTGAATCAAGTCAGTTCCGCGCCCTTGGTTTCAGGCAGGAACAGCAGCACGATCAGACCGGCTAGCGCGAAGAAGCCGGCGGTAGCGAGCAAGCCGCTGCCCACGCCATGCTGGTTGGCCAGGTAGCCGATCAGCGCCGGTGCGATCGCGGCGATGGCACGGCCGCCGTTGTAGACGAAGCCCTGCGCGGTGGCGCGGATGGACGTCGGGAACATTTCGGCGAACGTGGGGGCAAAGCCGCTGTAGAAGCCGGTGCCGAAATAGGCCACCACGATGCCGAATGCCATCAACAGCCCCGGCGTGTGGATCATCACGAACAACGGCACCGACAGCGCCGAGCCGGCGAAGAAGATCAGGAAGGCCTTCTTGCGCCCCAGCCGATCGGCGATGTAACCAAAGGTGACGTAGCCCAGCGCCGCACCCACCTGCATGATCACGATCCACACCGTGGACTTGACCAGGTCCAATCCCGGACCGCCCTCGGCGACCGGCGTGGCCAGGTAAGTCGGGATCCATGTGAAGAGGCCCCAGTAGCCGCACATGGCTGCCGTGGTGAACGCCAGGCCGATCAGCGTGTTGCGCCGATGGGCACTGAACAGGGCGCCCAAAGTCTCAGTGAAGCTCAACCGCCTGGTCTGGTTGACCCAGATCTCCGGCTCCTTGACATGGCGGCGCACGTAGAAGGCCAGCAGTGCCGGCAGCAGGCCGACCGCGAACACCCAGCGCCAGCCGTACATCGGCACCACCACAGCCGCGACGATGGCCGCCGCCGCATAGCCTGCCGCGAACGCGCTCTGGATCCACGCCATCACCTTGCCGCGGTGCTGGGCCGGCCAGGTTTCGCTGACCAGCGCCGAACCGGCCGACCATTCGCCGCCGACACCCAGGCCGACGATGACCCGGAACAGCATCAGCTGGCCAAGCGTGTCCGAGAGCCCACACAACGCAGTGCCGATCGAGTAACAGATGATGCTGAGGATCATCGACTTGGCGCGCCCCATGCGGTCGGCCAGGAACCCGAACAGCAACCCGCCGGCGGCGGTCGCCAGCAGGGTGGCCGACATCACCATTCCCGCGTCGGACTTGTCGAACCCCAGGTCGGCACTGACGTGCTTGATGACCATGGCGAACAGCATCAGATCCATGATGTCCAGCGCCCAGCCGAGATAGGCCGACCGGAAGGTGCCCCACTGCTGCTGGGTGGCGCCTTGCCACCAGCGTTTGTTGCTGGCGTCGCCTGATGGCGACGTGGACGTACTACTGGCCATTTGTTCCCCCTCCGGAATTTTTGGCGGTTGCGATGTATCGGCAATCGATACCGATGGGCGACTATAGACCACAATTTTGGGAAACGGAACATATACGATACGGCGGTATCGCTATACGATACGTCCACACTTCCGAAGGTTTACGCCCATGTCCGATCTCATCCTGCGCCTCCACGAAGACCGCCTGCCTGCGGGCTGCCCGCCGATCCACCTCCCGGCACTGCCGCGTGCGGTGTATGTGCGCTCGGGTGGGTTGGCCGTCGACGGGCACGATCAAGGACAGTGGCTCGGCGAAGGCCACGCCTCCGTCGCGCAGGAGGAGACCACCCTCATCAATGGCGCCGAAGAGACGGTCTTGTGGCGCTGGGAACTGAGCGATGCCGTGGCATCCGGCCCGGGCGCCCTGCCCTCTGCGCCCGCGGCCGCCAGCACGTTGAAGCTGGAAGCGCCGGTACAGTTGGACCCGCGCTTCAGCTGGCTGATGCGGTGCGACCGGGTCGAGTTCCCGCCGGCCGGGGTAGCGCTCACCCACGTGCATCAAGGGCCGGGAATTCGCATCTGCCTCAGCGGCGAGATCCATATCGAAACGCTCGGCCAAGCGCATGCCTATCCTGCCGGGGAAGCCTGGTTCGAACTGGGGCACGCCCCGGTGCTGGCGCCAACCACAGAGCGCGAACCGACCACCTTCATCCGCTGCTTCCTGCTTCCCCGTCAGGTGAAAGGCCGCAGTTCCATCCGCTACGTGCATGCCGCGGACGCCGCGGCCAAGAAGGTTCAGCAGTACCGGGTTTTCGCAGAGCGATACATCGACCTGCCGTGAGCCGGTTGACCGTGAGGTAATCTAGCGCCTGCCGCACGTCCCTCGAGTTCGCCAGAAGGTTCCCATGCCCCGCCAGACGCCCAGTGCCATCAAGGAAATCAACGCCAGCGACGGCGCGGACGTCATCGAATCGGGGGCGTCCGAGCTGGGCGCGGAACTCGGGCTTCCCACCGCCATCGTCTCGCTGAAAGTCATCGAGGCGCTGGCTGCCGCCCCTGCCGGGCTGGGCGTCACCCGTCTCGCCGAGATGCTCGGCATGCCTAAGGCCCGCATCCACCGCCACCTCAGCATGCTGCGCGAGCACGGCTATGTCGGCCAGGACCCGCGCACGAACCAGTATCGGGTCGGCTGGCAGATGTTCCTGCTYGGGCGTGCCTGCACCAGCCGCTTCGACGTGATGTCGCTGGCCAAGCCGGTGCTGGAGCGCCTGCGCGACCAGGTCGGGCAGACCGTGGTCATCGCCACCTACTCGGACAATGAGGTGGTGGTGATCGACTTCCTGCGCGGCACCGCGCCGGTGGAGATTAGCCTTCGGCCCGGGACGCGGTTCCATCTGAACACCGTCGCCCAGGGCAAGGTGGTACTGGCCTTCGCACCGGAGAGCGTTCGACAGCAGTTCCTGGATCAGCCGCTGCAGTCCTGCACGCCTCGAACCATCACCGATCCTGATCGACTGCGCGCCGAGATCGAGCTGGTGCGTCGCCGCGGCTGGGCCGACGCGCCGGAAGAGCTCTACATCGGCGTCAACGCGCTGGCCGCGCCACTGCTGCAGGCCAACGGCGAACTGTTCGGCACGGTGGCGATCATCGGTTCGATCCACTACCTGCCCGGAACGCCGGAGCCGGCGCATGTGCAGGCGTTGCTGGAGACCTCACGAAAGATCTCCGAACTCATGGGACTTCGCGGCCCGGCTCACTACTGACCCACAGAGTTCCGTGCATAGCTTGCCGATCCGGCGCCGCCTCTCCGGCTTGGAGCCATATCTGAGGGGCAAGGGAATCCCGACAGCGGCTAGCGACCCGGTGGCGCTGAGCGCGAGGACTTTAACCGCCTAGCAGCCTGTGCCGGGGGCATATCACGATACGGAACGAGGGCGGCTCCCCGGGCCAGCATTCTCACCAACAATGCGCCTCCCGAACGCAAGCGGAATCCTCTCAGCTGCGGGAGGGACCTTATCGGCTCAGGCGTCATGTCAACAGCCGCGCAGACCAGTAGCCTTTGAATCCAGCGTAGCGGCGCCGGAAGTATGGGTGCAGTGGACATGATAGAAATGAATTCGGCCAGGATGTCCGAACCTTCAAGCCCTGGCACTGTCCTTGTGTAAAGTGCCTCCCACTCCACCCACGATCTGGGTGCGCCAGTTGCGCCATAAAGCTTCGCAGCGGGCTCGGCCTCGACGAAGGCCGCGGCCTTCTCAGTCGGCGACAAGGCCCGAACATAGAGGTGGTACGCCTCGGTGAACCCGAATGTCGCGGTCGCCTGCACCCAGTCGAGCAACCGGGGGTCATTGGCGCGGTAGGAAACACCGCCCGGCGTGGTGCCCCGCACCCTGCCGTGAACGCGAACAACATGAGCGATCATCTCCTTTGCCACCGTGCGCGGCCCATACACAGTCACCATCGCAGCGAACCCGGTCCGGTGCAGCCGCAAAGCGGGGTCGCGCCGAAAGCCACTGTGATCCCAGACACCCGATCGAACAGACGGCTCGGCCAACTCGAGAATCACGGCCGCCACACCACCGATGTAAAGCGAAATAGGATTGGCGAATATGCGCCAAGAAACCCCGTCTGCGGGCGCAAGCGCCCGCTCACCCTCCGGTCGGCTGAAATCGAAGTCCAGTCCCGCAGGCGGGCGCATAAATCGCCTAACATTTCCCATCATCATCAATCCTCCTCAATGATTGTCAGGACCTCTTAGATCCCATATCAGAGTCGCAACTCGCGCCGCCGGATAAGAAGTGTTTACCAAGGTCTTTCCCACTTCCTTCAGGGCTACGCTCGCAAACAGACGTGATGCAAGCATGTCAGTATCGTCCGACGAGAAGCGTGAGGGCGCCCACATGGCACGAGTGGGGCGGCCGCGCACAGTCATTCGGCCGGCCTGCACATTCAGCTTCGCGCGCGGATAGGCGGCATCACAGTCGCATCGGTGGGGAAGCACCTTGGCGTTGCTGCCGGCTTTGCGCCGAGCAAGGTGAATAGCGCCCAAGTTCCGGGTGACTGGGAGATCGCTGCGCTGCTGGCCTCTCAGGACGATTTTTTCCGACGCACCCTGGTCGAGCGTCACCGGAATCTACCAATCAGACTGCGAATGGCAAACGTGGACCGAGGATTCTCAGTTCATCAACAGCCACACCCGAAGTCATCCGCTCGGCGCTCGCGCTGAGGTTTCTGTACCTGTTCCCCACCGGCGCCATCAACAGCGGTGAGCGCCTCGCTGCTCAAACGAATCAGTCGCGACAAGAGCCGGGACCGCCGTTTTCCTTGGGTGCGCCATCTCATTTACATCATCAGGGCCTTTCTGCGCCTGGGCTCACTGCCGGATGCAAACGCCGGCCCATATGGCTTATAACCAACGCCGGTCGCCACCATCTTAGCTGGCGCCGTGTCACACCCTACCGGGCAAGCGGTCGAAAAAAGAACGGTACACCGGAGTGCCGGGCTACCGGAGCAGCAAACCGGTCCCCATGGGCAACGCCGCCGTAGATCATTTGAGAACCTGCGCCTACGGTGACGTCCTGGAAATGGGCAGCCGGATGATCGATGCGGGCCACATCCTCGACCCCAACACTGCCCGGCTCTTGCTCGAACTGGCTGACGAATGCGCCGACAACTGGATGCGCAAGGACAGCGGCTTCTGGGAACTGGGCGACGCGCAGCACTACACGATGTCCAAGGTGGAATGCTGGATGGCGCTCCGCCGAGCCTGCGAACTCGCCGAAGCTGGCCACATCACCACTGCCCGTCTGCCGCGCTGGCAGCGCGAGAAGGAACGCATCCTGGACTGGATCGACGAGCACTGCTGGCATGAGGCAAAGCAGAGCTACGTGATGCATGCCGGCAGCGGCCGGCTGGACGCGAGCCTGATGCTGGCTTCGCGCTTCGGCTGGGCKAGGTGCGCCGGGAGCGTTTCACCGCTACTCGGGAGGCCATGCGGCGCGAACTGACGGATGAAAGCGGCGATCTGCTTTGGCGCTACAGCGGCATGCAGGACTGCGAAGGGACGTTCATCAGCTGCGCGTTCTGGATGGTGGAAGCTTACGGCCTGCTGGGCGAGACGGAAGAAGCCAATCGCTTGTTCGGCGCCCTGCTGGCCCGCGTCCAGAATGACCTGGGCCTTATGCCGGAGATGTGGAATCCCCAAGCCAACGGGGGGCTGGGCAACACGCCGCAGGGCCTGAGCCACTTGGCCTTGGTGCATGCTGCTGATGCGGTGGATGGCGAGTAGCGCCGCGCACCCACTTAGGCCGATGTTCCCCGGGGCGTTGAAAGGGCCGGCGCGAGAGTTGGCTCTATCCCAGGTTGCTACCGCTTCGGGTATGCACTGCCCCTGTTCGCACTCACCTAGCACCTATGCAGCCGTTGGTGGCTGGCCTCGCCCCGCCTCCTCTAGGTAAATTGCGAAGGGCCAGTCTCCCAGTTGCTGTGCCAACGAGAGGGCATCCCCTTCCTCCACATCCGCGCCATATCGAATGAGGACGGACGCAACAGATATCTTCGCGTCAATCTTCATCTCTTCTGCCATCACCAGCCAAACCAGAGGCGGCTCATCGCCTTCGTCTTCCGTGAAAGGATAGCTGTTAGGCCCTACACCTCGGCTTAGCAACGCTTCGACCAGCTCGATGTCGCCCTGAACACAGGCGTGATGCAACTGCGGGTAGGCCAAAGCCCTGCCGCGGTCAATGACGGCCTTCGGGAGCTGCTCGACCGCTTGGCACATTTGTCTAAAAGCTTCTCGAAACTCAGGGAGGGTCACATAGAGTTTGCCCCGCCCGTCAGCTATCGCCTTCGGCAGCAGTTCCATGGGTATCTCCTTTCAATCCCGGCTGGCGTGCTCGGACCCGCGCCCAACCATCCTATACCCACCGGCTTCCCAGTCACAGAAGTAGAGGCCAAGTCATCGTCGCTGCCATCTTGGCTGGCCAATGAACCAACATGAGGATTCACTAGGCACCGCGAAGCGCACGGACCACGCCTGGACGCGCTCAGTCCACCAATCCTTTGATGATCTCCAACCCGAACCGTCCGATCGCCGCAGCTGCCAGCTCTTCGTGGCACCTCTGATCCGCGAGCGGTCTGATATGCAGCTAGGCGCAACGCCGGCGAGGCGGTCCGGACCGGTGACCCGCCGCGGAATTCGAAAATTGCATCCTCATCCATCCTGCCACTGCCGGGCGCGGTGCCCAATTTATCCACCCTCGACTCGCATCCAGTGACGTATCGATGTGCCGTGCGAATATTCTCCTGGGCTCAATCTAGTATTGAGCGACTGAGTCCCGAGAACGCCTCGGCGGCAGCGCGCGCAATGCCCCCAGCCGAGCGCTAAAGCGTTTGGCTACCATAAACCGAGTATTGAGCCCTATGCCTGGGGCGCTCTTGTCAGTTCGAACATCCGCCCCACCGAAGCTATTTGAGCACTTTGGCGCTCTTCCCTACAGGCAGGTCTAGTGCAGGCCTGCCCTCCTCATCCCAATGCACTGGCTGCACGCGCGGCGAACGTTCGGGCGTACAACCCATTTCAGGGCCCGGATTGGCGTGATACACGATCCATGGCGTTCCGTCACTCATCTGGAAGAACCCGTTATGTCCCGGCGCATATACATTGCCGGCCGGGTTCTTCGCCAAGATAGGGTGCTTTTCCTTAGACCACGCTTTTGCATCCAAGGGGTCGGCGCCTGCTTTGGCGTGCAGCAGGCCAATGGCGTAATCATCGGACCAGCAGGCGCTGCCTGAGTAGGTCAAGAACAGGTCACCGTTAGGGCCCTCCAGGAATTCGGGACCTTCCAGGATCTGCCGTCCACCCTTCATCTCCCAAGTCTGGTCGGGGCGCGCGATGATGGTTTCCGCTCCAGTCAATGTCCAGGGATTGGACATGGCCACGATGGCCAGCACGCTGTCCGGGCCAACATAGGGGGAGTAAACGAAATAGCGCTTTCCCCCGGTGCTAAAGGTCGTGCCATCTATTCCAGGATGGGCAGTGGCCAGGCGGCCGCGGTCGCGCCATTCGCCGGTGGTGGGGTCCCCGCTGCTGTTCTCCAGCACGAACACGCCGCGGTGTGCGTCTTCCTGCCCTCCGGCAATGCCGCTGGCGGCGGCCGTGTAGTAGATGTACCACTTGCCCTCGATGCGGTGCAGTTCCGGGGCCCAGATCGAGGTGGCGTTGGGTCCGGTCGCCGGTGGCCGCCACACCGTGATTTCCTGTGCCGCATCAAGCTTGGCAAGATCGGTGGTGGCGCGGATCGCCAGCCGGTCGCCGTGTGTGCCCATGTAGTAGAAAATCTTGCCCTCGCGGGTGATCCAAGGGTCCGGCCCGGACAGCAGAAGTGGATTGTCCGTTGCCGGCGCKATGGCGGATACGCCGCCAGATGCCTGCAGGAGCGCCGTGACTACCAGCGCACGAAGCGTGCCATTGAACATCTTCCCCTCCCGTGGAATGCCGCGCTGACAGGCTTGCCAGCGCCGCACAACCAAATCATATAATCGGACAATAGGCAACACTCCGTCCGCCTTGAGGATTCGCCATGCAGCAGCGTCACACGGACAGCATCATTGGCATCAACTGGGGCAGCTCCAATCTGCGGGCCTACCTGATCGGGGCCGATGGACGAAGGCTGGACGCATACGAGATGCCCGTCGGAGTGGCACTGCTGCAGCGCGAAGGCATGGCCGCCGCCGCCGATGCGATCCGGGCACGGTGGCCCGACGCGGGCCATGCCTATGCCGCCGGCATGATCGGTTCCAACGTTGGTTGGATCGATGCCGGCTATGTGGATTGTCCTGCGGGCGTGGAGGCGGTCGCGCTAAGCCTAGTATCCGCCCGCATCGGTACGCTGGATGTGAGCATCGTGCCCGGCATGGCATGTGTGCGCCCCGTCGACGGTGCGCCCGATGTCCTGCGTGGTGAGGAGACCGAATTGCTGGGCTTGCTCAGTGGTGGAAACATCGGCCTTGATGCCATTGTCGCCCTGCCGGGTACGCACACGAAGTGGATACAGCTCATCGATGGGCGTGTGGACAGTTTCATGACCTCGATGTCGGGTGAACTGTTCGACCGTTTGGCCAGCGCCGGCCTGCTGGCATCCGTGCTTGAGGGGCCCGGCACACCCGGGGCGGCCTTTGCCGAAGGCGTGCGCGCGGCGGCAAACGGTCCGCTCGGGTTGGGCGCCCTGCTCTTCGGCGTTCGCGCGAAGATGATTCGGCGTGCGCTGCCTCGCGACCAGACCAGTTCGTACCTGCGCGGCCTGCTGGTCGGCGCGGAGATCGCCGACGCGCTGGCGCTGTTTCCTTCCCTGAGAGATGCGTCGGTGCCCTTGGTCGGTTCCGGTCCGGTCAACCTGCTCTACCAGGCGGCATTGGCCGAACTGGGCATCGCAGCGCGGCCGACCGCGTCACCGGACGCTGTGGTGCGCGGCTTTTCGGCCATCCATGCGATGACTGCCGCAACGCAGTGACGGTCCGCATTGAGCGCTTGTTGCGTCGCAACGTGCGTATTGTCTGATTATATGTTTTTGTACGCTCCACGACATCGAGAGGGGTCTTGAGCAATGCGTGCTGGCAAGGGGAAAACGGCAGGATTGATCGGCGTATTGGCACTTTCCGCAGCGGGTGTCGCCGAGGGCCAGGAGCGGACGGTGGTGGGCAAGTTGCCGGATGGAACCAAAGTGGAATCCATCTTGCTGCGCGATGGCAGCGGCATGCAGGCCCGGGTTCTGACCCTGGGCGCGGCACTGCATTCGCTGGAAGTCCCGGACCGCGATGGTGCGTTCGCCGACGTGCTGCTGGGCGACAAAGATCTGCAAGCCACGCTGGACAAACCGCAGTACTTCGGCACCATCGTCGGCCGGTTCGCCAACCGGATTGCCAAGGGCCGCTTCACCCTCGATGGGAAGACCTACCAGGTCCCCGTCAACAATGGTCCCAACAGCCTGCACGGTGGAAGCCGGGGATTCGACAAGGTGGTGTGGCAGGTCGTGGACGTCACACCGGACCACGCCACCTTGCGGCATGTCAGTCCCGATGGCGACATGGGCTTCCCCGGCACACTCACGGTCACCGCGACCTATGCCTTGAAGGGCAATGGCCGGCTGGAGATCGACTACAGCGCCACCACCGACGCGCCCACCATCGTCAATCTCAGCAACCACTCCTACTGGAATCTTTCCGGTGAGGGATCGGGCTCGGCGATGGGGCACGAGCTAACCATTCCGGCCAGCGCCTATACGCCGGTGGATGCGACGTTGATTCCCACTGGGGTGCTGCAGCCGGTGGCAGGGACCGCGTTCGATTTCCGCACGCCCAAGGCGATCGGTCGCGACCTGCGCCGGGGCGACGAACCGCAACTGCTGCACGGCCAGGGCTACGATCACAATTGGGTCATCAGCAAGGCGCCGGTGCGTGAACTGCGGGAAGTTGCCCGTGTCCACGACCCGCGCTCCGGTCGCGTGATGACGCTGCTCTCCACTCAGCCAGGGCTGCAGTTCTATTCGGGCAACTTCCTGGATGGCAGCACGGTGGGCAAGAGTAGCCGCGTGTATCGCCAAGGCGATGCGATCGCGCTGGAACCGCAGTTGTTCCCCGATACCCCGAATCAGCCGGCCTTCGGCTCGGCACGACTGGCGCCGGGTGAGACCTATCTGAACCGGATCGTCTACGACTTCACTACGGACCGCGCTGCCAACCAACGCCGCTGATCCCGCGCCCTGCGCACCTGCCGGTCTCTGTGCCGGCACCACCACCACGTAGCGCCCGCCTCCCGGTTTCCGCCAGGACGGGCAGCTCATGATCCAAGGAGATGCATCTGATGCGAAAGTGGCCTTCCCTCTTGCTGGCGACGTTGCTCGCCGTTGCGCCCATGGCGCATGCGACCGAAGCCGCACGCTGGACGCCGGCGCAGGCTGAAAGCTGGTATGCGAAGCAGGAATGGCTGGTGGGGGCGAACTACACCACCTCCAACGCCATCAACCAGCTGGAAATGTTCCAGGCCGACACTTTCGACCCGGAAGCCATCGACCGCGAGCTTCGTTGGGCGCACGAGCAGTTCGGCATGAACACCATGCGCGTGTACCTCCACGATCTGCTCTGGCAGCAGGACCCGCAGGGCTTCATCAAGCGCGTGGATACGTTCCTGAGCATCGCTGAAAAGCATGGCATCCGCCCGATGCTGGTGCTGTTCGACAGCTGCTGGGACCCGGACCCGAAGCTGGGCCCGCAGCACCGCCCCATTCCCGGCGTGCACAACTCCGGCTGGGTGCAGAGCCCGAGCCGCCACATGCTGGTGGACCCAGCCAACGACAAGCACTTCCGCGAGTACGTGGAAGGCGTGGTCGGCGCATTCGCCAAAGACAAGCGCGTGCTGGCCTGGGACCTGTGGAACGAGCCGGACAACCCCGGTGGCGGCAACTACATGGACAAGCAGTTGAAGGGCGAGCAGGAGCGCATCGCCGGGCTGTTGCCCCAGATMTTCGATTGGGCGCGTGCCCAAAAGCCGGTGCAGCCGCTCACCAGCGGCGTGTGGATCGGTGATGACTGGTCACCGGGCGCCGCCTCCCTCACCTCGATCCAGCGCACGCAGTTGGAGCGCTCGGACGTGATCACCTTCCACAACTACGAGCAGCCTGAAGCATTTGTGTCCCGCATCGAGCAACTGCGCAAGTATGGCCGCCCGCTCATCTGCACCGAGTGGCTTGCCCGCGGCGCCGGCTCCAATGTGGACACGATCCTGCCGATCGCCCGCCGCGAGAACATCGGGATGATCAACTGGGGCTTCGTTGACGGCGCGATCCAGACCCGCTTCCCTTGGGACAGCTGGCAGCGCCCGTACACGATGGAGGCACCGACCGTGTGGTTCCACGACCTGCTCAACGCCGATGGCACGCCGTATCGCGCTCGAGAGGCGGAGCTGTTCCGCACCCTGGCAAAAACGCCGCGCAAGTCCGTTCCTGCCTTCTGACACCTGACGGCCCGCCATCGACCGATGGCGGGCCACCCGCCGCGCTCGCTTTCCGGAATCCGGAGATACCGCCATGACTCGCCATTCCTCCCGCACCCTGCTCTCCCTGGCCATCCTGTCCGCCCTTGCCCTGCCCGCCCTAGTGCAGGCGCAGACTGCGGGTGCGGTAAATGTGGCCACGCCTGACCCGGCTGCGCAGCCCACCGCCGTTGACCTGGATACCGTCACGGTTACCGCGCTGCGCCAGAGCCTGCAGACCGCCCAGACGATCAAACAGGAGGCGGCGATGGTGGTCGACTCGATCGTCGCCGAGGACATCGGCAAGCTGCCCGACAACAGTGTGGCCGATGCGCTACAACGCGTAACTGGGGTGCAGATCGCCCAAGGCAGCCAAGGCGAAACCACCGGCGTTGTGATCCGCGGACTTCCCAACGTGATCAGCACGTTAAACGGCCGCGAGATTTTCAGCAGTTCCGGTCGTGGGTACGCGTTCCAGAACTTGCCGGCCACCGCCATCAAGAGTCTGAACGTCTACAAGAGCAGCGAGGCCAGTTTGCCGCTCGGCGGCATCGCCGGCCTGGTGGATATCCAGCTGCGCCGCCCACTCGACTTCGATGGCGCTGAAATTGCTGGCACTGTCACCGGCACCCACAGTAAGTACGCCGGCGATATCGATCCCTCGGCCAGCCTGCTGTTGAGTAACCGCTGGGATACCGATGCAGGTGAGATCGGTGCGATGGTCAACTTCGGCTATATCGGCAAGCGTTACGCATACGACGCGGTCTGGGGCGACTTCCCTAAGGTGCTGGAGAACCCCGGCGGCTCGCCGATGCGGACCGATGACGGCAACCTGATCGCGGCGCCCAACGGCTGGGGCACCAACTACAACCATGGCGACCGCAAGCGCAGCGCATTCAACTATGCCCTGCAGTGGAAGCCGAGCGAGAACACCGAGGTCTACGTCGAAGGTCTTTACGACTACGTGCGCGACGACTATGACCAGGCGTTCCTCTTCAGTTTCCCGGTCGGCGTGGTGCCGCCCACCGGGCTGCAGGTGGGCAGCAACTGCTATCCCAACCAGCTGGCGGGCCCGCTCTCGGGTCAGACCATCTGCGATGCCACCAGTGGTTCCTGGACCGGTGATACCTACGCGGCCAGCAGTACCCAGGCTCACAAGCAGCGCGGCCAGGACATTCAGAACGCGCTCGGCTTCAAGTGGAATGGCGACCAGCTGCACCTCTCCACCGAGGTCGCGCGCACGTCCGGCTATTACCGCGATGAGAACTTCATCATCGATACGTTCTTGAGCGGTCCGATCACAACGGTGTGGGATGGCACGGCCGGCAATCATCAGAATTGGTACCTGGCGGGCGACCCGGCCATGGATCCGTCACGGTTCTATCTGAATGGTCTCTTCCAGACTTGGGGCGAATCCCGCGGTGAAGAGAACAGCTGGCGAGGAGATGGCAAGTTCGATTTCCTGGACGGCCCGATCGCATTCCTGCAATTCGGCCTCCGCTACGCAGACCGCAACGCCAGCGCCAAGGGCAGCGTGGAAATCAGCACGCCGCCGCCGGGTGGCGCAGGCACCGGCAACATCACCGCGAACCCGAACCCTGCCAACCAGGTGGTCGGGCTGTTCCCGGCTAACAGCTTCTTCTGCAGCAAGCGTGGCAACTCGGCACTGAGCCAATCCTTCCTCACGCCCTGCTACGACTACCTGATCAACAACGCGGATCAACTGCGCGCTTATTACGGCCTGCCGGATGGCCTGGCTGCCGAAAACCCCGGTCGCTTCTTCGACATTCAAGAACGCAAGTCGGCTGGCTACGTGCAAGCCAAGTACGATTTCGATGTATTCGGCCTGCGTGCCGATGGATTGGTGGGCGTGCGCGCAGAGAAGATCAAGCGCGACCTCAATGCCTTCTCGTTCGATGCCAGCACCGGCGTCTACAGCGCTATCACGCGGAATACGCAGGACACCAATACGCTGCCCAATGCCAGCTTGAATTTGCACTTCAATGATGCCTGGCAGTTACGCGTGCTGGCCGCGAAGACGCTGAGCTACCCGGACTTCGGTGCGCTGAACCCGTCGATCTCGCTGAACCCGGGCACTGTCAATCGTGCGGGTGTGGCCAGCAGCGGCAACCCGGACCTGAGCCCTATCAAGTCGACCAACTACGACGTGTCGCTGGAGTGGTACTTCTCGCCGGTGGGTTATGCGAGTGCCGGCGTGTTCTATCGCGATATCGATGGCTACATCCAGAACTACATCACCAATGTGGTCATCGCCGGTGAGGACTATGAGCTCTCCTCGCCCCAGAGCGCCGGCAGCGGCCATCTGCAGGGCGTGGAACTGGCGTATCAGCAGACCTTCGACTTCCTGCCGGGTGCATGGAGCGGCCTGGGCGCGCAGCTGAACTACACCTACATCGAGGGCGACACCAAATCGCCGGAGTTCATCGGTGGCCCGGTGATTTCCCGCCCGCTGCAAAACGTATCCAAGAACAACTACAACGCCGTGCTCTTCTACGAGAACTTCGGTCTATCAGCTCGCTTGGCCTACGGCTATCGCAGCCGCTACATCGACTTCTTCACCCAGCCGACCGTTGCTGGAACCGAAGACCAGGTCGAGCCGGCCAGCTCGCTGGACTTCTCGATCAGCTACGACGTGACCCCTCGCGCCACCGTGGTGTTCTCGGCGACCAATCTGCTGGGCAACAATCTGCACCAGTTCTGGGGCAGTGGCGATACGCGGCCGCGCGACATCCGCTACCAGGATAAGACTGTGGCCATGGGCTTCCGGTTCAAACTGTGATGACGGCCGCCCCCATGTCAAAGCAAGCCACCCTGCCGAACCCCTTTTGTCGGATAATAGGAGTGACCGCGCTCAGCGGAGCACCAAGCCAAAGGGGTGTCTGTGAAACGGATCGAGCTACGCAACCTTCACGATCAGGTTACCCAGGAGATCGGGCAGCGCATCGTCAGTGGCACGATCAAGCCGGGCGAGTACCTGCCCAAGGAAGAGCTCTTGGCACAGACCTTGTCGGTGAGCCGCTCGGCGCTTCGCGAAGGGTTGAAGGTGCTCGGCTCCAAGGGGCTTATCGAAACGAAGCAGAAAACCGGTTCGCGGGTGCGCGAGCCCCGATTCTGGAAGCAGCTGGACAGCGACATCCTGGCGTGGCGCTGCGCGCTGATGCCAACCCAGGACTTCGTGGACAAACTGGTGGAAATGCGCGAAGTGATCGAACCTGCGGCGGCCGCCTCGGCAGCGCAGCGG
The DNA here is from genome assembly GCF_056400525.1 of Stenotrophomonas sp. P5_A9. NCBI lineage: Bacteria > Pseudomonadati > Pseudomonadota > Gammaproteobacteria > Lysobacterales > Lysobacteraceae > Stenotrophomonas > Stenotrophomonas sp. P5_A9. The sequence goes on along the minus strand of NZ_JBFULC010000025.1, from coordinate 14,360 downwards.
CGGTTGCCCGCGCAACTGGCCAAGATCAAGGCGGCCTACCTGGCGATGGCCGACGCGCCGGACCAGGACGCGTGGGCCAAGGCGGATCTCTCCTTCCACGAGAGTGTGCTGGAGGCCACCAACAACGAGCTGCTGAGCTCGCTGTTCTCGGTGATCGACGCCGCGCTGGGCACGTTCTTCCTGCTCTCGGCGCAGACTGCCAAGGACTTCAAGTACTCGCTGCCGCGCCACTTCGACGTGTACGACGCGATCCGGCTAAAGCAGCCGGAGGCGGCGCGCGCGGCCATGTTGGACATGATTGCCGATTCCCGCGCCAACCTGAAGGGAATTCGCGCCCCACGCAAACCACCACGCTGAAGGATTTCCCATGAGCACCGCCTGGATGCAACCCCTCCCATTGGTTGCCATCCTGCGCGGACTCACCCCGCAGGAGGCGCCCGCCGTCGGTGCCGCACTTGCCGATGCCGGGTTTCATATCCTGGAAGTGCCGCTGAACTCTCCACAGCCACTGGAGAGCATCGAATTGCTGGCCAGGCAGCTCGGTGACCGCTGCCTGGTCGGGGCGGGCACCGTGCTCACCACCGCCCAAGTGGATGACGTGGCCAATGCAGGCGGCCGCATCATCGTGATGCCGCATGCCGACGTTGAGGTCATCGCTGCCGCGCACGCCAAGGKCATGCGCTGCACCCCCGGCGTGGCCACGCCCACCGAGGCGTTCGCCGCATTGCGTGCCGGTGCTGATGCATTGAAGCTGTTCCCTGCCGAGCAGTTGCCGCCGCCTGTGCTGAAAGCCTGGTCCAGCGTACTGCCCGCCGGCACCGCGCTGCTGCCCGTGGGCGGCATCACCCCCGAACGCATGGCGGCCTACCGCCAAGCGGGCGCGGCCGGGTTCGGCATCGGCTCGGCCCTGTACGCCCCCAAGACCCCGCCAGCAGAAGTGGCGCGCCGCGCGCGCGCGTTCATCGACGCTTGGAGCAGCACCAACACGGACCCCCATGCATGAAGATCACTGCCATCACCACCTACCTGGTGCCCCCGCGCTGGCTGTTTGTCCGGATCGAAACCGATGCCGGCATCATCGGCTGGGGCGAGCCAATCGTAGAGGGCCGCGCGCATACCGTGGCCGCTGCGGTGGAAGAGCTTTCCGATTACCTGATCGGCAAGGATCCCCGGCACATCGAAGACCACTGGAACGTGCTCTATCGCGGCGGATTCTACCGTGGCGGCCCGATCCTGATGAGCGCGCTGGCCGGCATCGACCAAGCGCTGTGGGACATCCATGGCAAGGCGCTAGGCGTTCCCGTGCACGCCCTGCTGGGCGGCCCCGTGCGCGACCGCATCCGCGTGTATTCGTGGATCGGCGGTGACCGCCCGGCCGATACCGCACGTGCGGCCAGCGAAGCGGTGGCACGCGGTTTCACTGCGGTGAAGATGAATGGCACCGAAGAAATGCAGATCGTCGACACCCATGACAAGGTCACGCGGGTGCTGGAAAACGTACAGGCCGTGCGCGATGCGGTCGGCCCCGATATCGGCCTGGCCGTGGACTTCCACGGCCGCGTGCACAAGCCGATGGCGAAGGTGCTCATGCGTGAGCTGTCGCCGTTTGGTCTGATGTTCATCGAAGAACCGGTGTTGTCCGAACACTTGGAGGCGATTCCGGAACTGGCGGCCCTCTCCCCCGCCCCGATCGCACTGGGGGAGCGCCTGTACTCCAGGTACGATTTCAAGCGGGTGCTGCAGGCGGGCGGCGTGGACATCCTGCAGCCTGACCCCTCGCATTCGGGCGGCATTACCGAAACCCGCAAGATCGCAGCTATGGCAGAAGCGTATGACGTTGCCATCGCCCTGCACTGTCCCCTCGGCCCGATTGCTCTGGCCGCCAATCTTCAGCTGGATGCGGTCTGCTACAACGCCTTTATCCAGGAGCAGAGCCTGGGCATCCACTACAACGCCAGCAACGACCTGCTCGATTACCTGGTTGACCGCTCGCCCTTCGATTACAACGAGGGGTTCGTCAAGATTCCCAATGGCCCCGGCCTGGGCATCGAGATCAACCAGGTTTACGTCGACGAGCGAGCCGCTGAAGGCCACCGCTGGCGCAACCCGATCTGGCGCCATGCCGATGGCAGCGTGGCCGAGTGGTGAGCGCGGTGAAGACCATGACCCATTACCCCAGTTTAAAGGGCCGCGCGGTATTGATCACCGGYGGCGCTACCGGCATTGGTGCCGGTTTTGTGGAGCATTTCGCCCGGCAGGGCGCAAAGGTGGCGTTCTTGGACATCGATGACAGCGGCGCCCAAGCACTGCTCGATGAGCTGCGTGACGTTGAGCCGGTACCGCATTACCTGCGCTGCGACATCACGGATATCGAGGCCTTCCGAGCCACGGTCGCCGAGGCCCGTGGCTTGGTGGGGCCGTTTTCAGTGCTCATCAACAACGCGGCCAACGACGCACGCCATGCCTTGGCCGACACCGGCGTGGCCGATTTCGAGCGCAGCGTGGCGGTCAATCTGCGCCACCAGTACTTCGCGATCCAGGCCGTGTCGCCGGACATGCGGTCGCTGGGCGGTGGCTCGATCATCTGTCTGGGGTCGACCGGCTGGATGATCAAGAACAGTGGTTACCCGCTGTACGCCATGGCCAAATCCGCGGTACACGGGCTGGTGAACGGGCTGGCCCGCGAGCTGGGCCAGGACCGTATCCGCATCAACGCGCTGGTCCCCGGCTGGGTGATCACCGAGAAACAGCAGCGGCTGTGGCTGGATGCGGAGGGTGAAGCGCAGCTGCGGCGCTCGCAATGCCTGCCGGGCTACCTGCGTGCGGACGATCTTGCCCGTGCCGCACTGTTCCTGGCCGCCGACGACAGCCGCATGTGCACCGGCCAGGACTTCATCGTGGACGGAGGCTGGGTGTGACCGCCGCGATGAGCGTGGCGGTTCCCTCGGGAAACACCCTGGGCGAAGGCGTGCTGTGGTGCGACCGCGAGCAGGCGGTGTACTGGACCGACATCCAGCAGTCGAAGTTGTGGCGCTACCGTCCACAGGACGGGGCAATCACCCGCTGGCCGATGCCGGAGCGTCTGGCCGCGATGGCGCTGTGCGAAGCGGACGGTTGGCTGCTGCTCGCCCTTGCCTCCCGGCTGGCGTTCTTCCACCCCGAACGCAATGAATTCCGCGACCTGCAGGACCTGCGTGGGTTGGCAACCACCGATACGCGTGCCAATGATGGCGCTTGCGACCGTCAAGGCAGATTCGTGTTCGGCATGCTGCATGAGCCCGCCGAAGGCCCAAAGCAGGCGGTAGCACCGTTCCTCCGCCTCAATGCGGACCTTACTTTGGAAACCCTGCCGCTGCCGCCGGCCGCCATTTCCAACAGTATTACCTTCAGCCCCTCAGGCGACACGATGTACTTCTGTGATTCGCTACAGAAGCAGATCCTGCGATGTGATTACGGCAAGACGCTCGGGCCGGCGCAGCTGTTCGTTGACCTGCAGGCCGAACCCGGCGAGCCCGACGGCAGCACCGTCGATGCCGAAGGCGGCCTCTGGAACGCCCGGTGGGGCGATGCACGCGTGGTGCGTTACCTGCCCGACGGTACCGAGGATCGCTCGATTGCCACGCCGGTCAGCCAACCGACTCGCCCGGCCTTCGGTGGGCCTGGACACCGCACGCTGTTCATCACCAGTGCGCACGAGGGGCTGGATGCCGCCGCGCGTGCAGTTGACCCCCTTGCCGGGCACCTGCTCTCCATCGAAAACGCCGGTATCGCCGGCCTTCCCGAAGCCCGGTTCGCCGGCGACCCCACCAGCTTGCCGCCCCGCGCACCGCGTGGGACTTCCGCGGAGATTCCATGAGCCTTTCCACCCTTGATATCAGCATCGTGCTGGCCTACCTGGCGGGCATTTTCATCCTTGCACAGTGGGTATCGCGCGAGAAAGCCGGCCAGCAGAAGTCTGCGCAGGACTACTTCCTGGCCAGCCGCAGCCTGCCGTGGTGGGCCATCGGCGCCTCGCTGATCGCAGCCAACATCTCGGCCGAACAAATCATCGGCATGTCCGGTTCGGGCTATGCGATCGGCCTGGCCATCGCGTCGTATGAGTGGATGGCCGCGATCACCCTACTGATCGTCGGCAAATGGTTCCTGCCGATTTTCCTGCGCAATGGCATAACCACCATGCCGCAGTTCCTGCAAGAGCGTTACGGCAACCGCATCCGCACCCTCATGGCGGTGTTCTGGCTGGGCCTGTATGTGTCCGTCAACCTCACCTCGATCCTGTGGTTGGGTTCGATTGCCATTGCCGGTGTTGCTGGCCTCAACCAGGATGTTGCACTGGTGCTGCTCGGCGCGTTCGCGCTGGCTTACCAGCTGTACGGCGGCCTGAAGGCGGTGGCGCTGACCGATATCGTGCAGGTGTGCCTGCTGGTGCTGGGGGGCCTACTGGTAACCGTGATCACACTAAGCAAAATCGGTGATGGCAGCGTCAGCGACGGTTTCATGCACCTCTGGCAGCAGCACCCGGAGCGGTTCGAGATGATCCTGAGCAAGGACAACCCGTTCTACAAGGACCTGCCGGGCCTCTCGGTGTTGCTGGGCGGCATGTGGATCGCCAATCTCAGCTATTGGGGCTTCAACCAGTACATCATCCAGCGGGCACTGGCGGCCAAGAACCTGCGCGAGGCCCAGAAAGGGGTGGTGTTCGCCGCCTCCCTCAAGCTGCTGATCCCGGCCATCGTGGTTCTGCCCGGCATTGCCGCGGTGATGCTGGCGCCGGATCTGGAGCGACCCGACGCCGCCTACCCCACCATGCTGGCCCTGTTGCCCAGTGGCATCCTCGGGCTGGTCTTCGCGGCGCTGGTGGCGGCAATCGTCGCGTCGCTGGCCTCGAAGATCAATTCGGTGGCGACCATTTTCACCCTGGATTTCTACGCCAAGCGCGCGCCGGACGCCTCGCAGGCGAAGCTGGTGCGGGTGGGCCGCATTGCCGCCTCCATCGCCATCATCGTCGCGGTGATGACCGCACGCCCATTGCTGGGCGGGTTCGACCAGGGCTTCCAATACATCCAGGAGTTCACCGGCTTCTTCACGCCCGGCATCGTGGTGATCTTCCTGCTGGGTCTGTTCTGGAAGCGCGCCAATGAGGCCGGCGCGCTGGCCGCCGCAGTGGGTTCGTTCTTGCTATCGCTGGTGTTCAAGCTGCTGTGGCCGTCGCTGCCATTCCTGGACCGCATGGGCGTGGTGTTCTTGGCGACCCTGCTGCTTGGGGTCGGTGTTGCGCTGGCTACCCGCGCCAGTGGCGACCGCGACCGCATCCGTACCGATGACGTGGGCTATGCCACCTCCCCGTCATTCAACGTCGCCTCGCTTGCGGTACTGGCGATCCTGGTGGCCCTGTACGCAACTTACTGGTGATGGACATGCAACTGATGCTTCCCCTGCGCACCCTGATGCTGGCCGTGCTGACAGCCGTGGCGCTCCCTTCGCTGGCGGCCGAGGTGACCTGGACCGATACGGCCACGGTCGATGCGGAGAATGCGGGCTGGGGCCGCCTGGCACGCCTGCCCGACGGACGCTGGCTGGCGGTGACGACGCGCTATCCCGGTGGCGAGACCACCACGCTGCAGCTCTCTGTCAGCGACGACAAAGCCCGCACGTGGGCGCCGCTCTCCCGGGTGGAAGAGCCCAAGCGAAAGCTCGACAACGGCGAGCTGATGGTCCTGCCCGAAGGTCGCGTTCTGCTGGCGATGCGCTCGCTCATCGATGGCGTGTCTTACCGATTGAACGTGTATGCCAGCGACGACCAGGGGCGCAGCTGGCGGTTCCTCAGCACCATCACACGCAACGAATCCCCTGCCGGTCGCAAGGACCGGGGGGTGTGGGAGCCGGTGTTCACGTACCTGGAAGATGGCACCTTATCGGTGGTCTACGCCGACGAAACCCGGGCGGACGAGCAGCCCTCCTATAACCAGGTGGTATCGCAGCAACTGTCCCGCGACGGAGGGCGCACCTGGAGCAAGGCGGTGACGATCGCCAACCAACCCGGTGGCGGTCTGCTCCGGCCTGGCATGCCTGTGATGGCGCGGCGTCCGGACGGAGGTTACCTGATGGTGCTTGAGACCTGCGGGGATGACCCGCAGTGTCCGGTTTCCTACAAGACTTCCGCCGATGGCCACACTTGGCCGGCAGGCCTGGGCACTCCGCTGGCGGACCAGCGCTGTGGCCCCCACGTCATGACCACCCAAAGCGGCACCATGTTTGTCACCTCCTGCTCCAACGAAGTGAGCGCAAGCGAGGATGGCGGTGTCAATTGGAAGACAGTGAGGCCGCCCGCATGGCCGATCGGCTTCCGCCACTCCTGGCCGGCAGTGGTCRAATTCGGCCCGCAGGAAATTGGCGTGGTCAATGTGGTCGACGGAAGCGTGAAAGTCCGATTTGGAACTTACACGTCAACGGATCGCAACTGAGTACCGCTAACCCTGGCTAGTGACCACATAGGTCAGCGCGTCGTCGGCTTCAACCGGCCAACGGCGGAGATGCTACTCAGTTCACCCACCTGACCAAGGTGACCCAGCGAAAAAAACCCCGTTCGGCTACTGCTTCTATGGCGGCAGCCATTGCGTCACAATACTCGCACCTGTTCCCTCATGCTCTTCCATTCCAATGAGCAATCGAATCCTCTGGCTCCTCACTCTGACAGCTGCCGGGCTTGCGATTTTCGACTCGTCCGCCGCCTCTTGGCCTGAAAGCCGTAGCGATGCCGTAAAAGTGGTCGCGGAGATCCGCCGAGTGGTTGCGGACGACGGCGTGGAGCGGCTGGAGAAGGTCCGCATCGGCGGCATCGATCAGTGGGTATCGATCCGTGGGTCGAATCGTCGCAATCCAGTGCTTCTCATGCTCCACGGCGGGCCGGGCTGGGTATCGATGCCCACCAGTTGGTATTTTCAACGCGGCTGGGAAGAGTATTTCACGGTCGTCCAGTGGGACCAGCGCGGCGCTGGCAAGACCTACGCCGCTAACGAACCGTCCGTGATAGCACCCTCCATGACGCGCGAACAGATGGTCGCCGATGCGGAGGAGATGGTTGCATGGCTGCGGCGGGAGTTCGGAAAGGAGAAGATCTTCCTGCTGGGCCACTCTTGGGGCAGCTACCTCGGCCTGGAGGTCGCGCAACGCCATCCCAATTGGCTGCATGCCTACATCGGCATCGGACAGATATCCAACGCCCCGGAGAGCGAGCGGCGCGGGTGGGCGTGGACCCTTCACCAAGCCAAGGAGGACGGAAACGCGAAAGCAGTAGCCGAGCTCCAAGAGCTAGCCCCGTATGCGCAAGGCGCCGCGCCGGTTCCCTTGCAGAGCCTCTTCAAACAGCGCAAGTGGCTCAACCACTACGGGGGCATGGTTCACAACCGCCGTGGCGGCGATGCGGAAGCTGCAGCGATAAAGCTCTCCCCGGAGTATTCGGATGCCGACGTCGCGGCCATCTGGAACGGCAACGACTTCTCGATGGAGCACTTGCTGTCGGAGGTCTTATCCCTGGACATGTCATCGGTGCGTCGCATCGACACACCCGTGTTTCTGTTCTTGGGCCGTCATGACCACAACGTGTCTTCGGAACTGGCCGCCGAATGGGCCGACAAGCTCGCCGCTCCCGAGAAGCAGATCATCTGGTTTGAACAGTCTGCTCACGAGGTCATGATTGAAGAGCCGGGCAAGACACTGCTTACCCTCGTCCAACAAGTTCGCCCCATTGCAGAACGCGCAGGCGATACAGCACCTTAAATGAGGGGGCCCGCCAGAGAGTAAGTTCCACGCACTTTTATGCCCACAAAACCAGCCATGGAAGGGCTACCAGCCCTTGCGCGATTGCGTGGAGTTTGGCCGCCAGCTCAGGCCGATCGACGCTAGCAGTGAATTCCTGCAGATCCATCGCGGGACCAATAAAGGCCGATGTCAGACGAGCGCCGTCCAAATCCAAATGGATCCACGTGCCCGCGCGATTCATGGAAAAACTGCGAAGGGCGCCCCGCCCGCTTTCCGAGAGCCTGACCCTGAACTGCGGGTGCCCACTGGCGCCGTAGCCAAGAAATCGAATCGCGCTGAGCTCGACACGAGGTTGTATCAATTGTTGGATCTTCTATTGCCGTGATGGGTCGGCCTCTTCCCGATGCCTCCCCGCCTGAAACGAATTTACCCGTGTCTCTCCTGCCACGGACCGCTCAGAGTCAACTGCAAGCCAGTTTACGTCGAGATCATCCGTGCACCACCTAACTTGCTGACTCATTCATTGACCGGATGCAAGAGAGACGCAAGACGTGGGTAGGAAGAGGGAGGGGACAAAGAGAGGGCGAAAGCGACAGAGCGCTGCCATCTCGCAGCCGAATGTAAGCGCGCGGCCGGTATCGGTGACCAAGCAGCACGCCTTGCTCCGGTCGCTCAGATATTGCCCGGACTGGAAGCCGGGCAAGCTGCAGCCCCGCCCAGATCCACCCCGCCGTCACCAGCACCAAGAATGGCAAGGCGAAGCTGAGGCCATGGCGGGCGCTGCGTCGATTGCATGCCAGCGGCAAGCATCACCGCTACGCACAGCATCGGGACCCACCAACCACAGCAGCCGCTATGCAGGTGGGCGGGCTACGGCCCAATCCGCGACCATCGCCGTCCAAACCTTCATCGCTGTGCCTCAATCCACTGTGCCACGTCGTCCACAAGCTGCGGAAGGACGTTGCCGGGCGTGTTGTATTCCTGCAGCGAACCCGGGCCTTGGCCGGCGACGCCCAGGTGGTTCACCGCCGGATAGTGTTTGAAGCTGACTTGGCGCTGGCGAGCCAAGCCGTGTTGCCACAGCTGCCAGTCCGTATCCACGACTTGGAAGTCACGGCCGCCTTGGAGCAGCAAAATGGGCAGTGCTGAGGCCTTGGCGTCGGCGACCGGATCAATGTTCTCGAACGCGCGCCAGTAACTCGCCGGCACGCCCAGTGGCAGGTCCTTGGCAGCAACCGGTGCCGTGCCCCGTGCGGCGGCGATCTGCCCGTCCAGTTTGTCCAGGATGGCCTGGTCGTCGGCGCTGATGCTCCCATCCAGGCCCAAGAGGTAGCGGTTCTGTTCCGGCAACACGGTCAGCAGCGAGCGGGCCGGCGCTGACCACAGGACCAGCCCCGCCACCTTGCCCGAGCGCTGCGCAATGCGGGGCGCCAGCATGCCGCCCTGACTGTGCCCCATCACATAGACGTGGTGCGCGTCGATGCCCGGGGCCTTGGCCAGGCCGGCGACGGCGGCGACGGCATCGTTGGTGGTTTCATCGTCCATCGTGTAGTCGTTGCCGCTGAACTCCTGCGGCCGTGCCTTGGTACGCTTTTCGTAGCGCAGCACCGCGATCCCGTGGGCGGCCAAGCCGCGCGCTACGTCCAAGAACGGACGATTCGGTCCAATCGTTTCATCGCGGTCCTGTGGACCGGACCCGTGCACCAGCACTACCGCGCGGAACGGCCCTTTGCCCTTGGGCAGGGCCAGCGTGCCCGGTAGGGCGCCCTTGTCAGACACCACGTCGAAAGGCAGCTCTTGGAAACTTGCATCAGCTGGCACTGGGGGCGCTGGCGGCGCTTGTGCGGTCGCCGGTTTGAAGTTCAGGCCGGCAACGCGGCCGCCGGCATCTACCGCTACTTGCGTGTCGATGTCGCCCACCGCAAACCTCAGCCGCTGTGTCACCACGCTCACCTCGCCGCGCGCAGTGACCTGTGCCGCGCCGCGATCTTGCAGCGCGCCGAACGATTGCCACAGGGCCTGCAGCTGCGCCGCCGGCACGGCCTTTGCCATCTCTGGAGTGAACATCGCCTCGGCCGCGGTAGCCTCACCGGCCTGAAGATGATCGAGCAGGGCGGCAGCGGTCTGTGCCGGCGGCGCAGCTTGGGCGAGCGTGGCGGTGAAAAGCAGCATCATGCCCATGCCCCAACGTGTCAGCGCGCGCATCTCGCACCTCCTTCTTGAGAATCCGCACCGCCGGCGCCGACGGCAGGTGGACCGCGTCGTTCAGTTCCGAGCGCGGCCGCCCTTGCCGATTCACTTCGTCTCGGAGCGCCCTTCGGTTCGCCTATCGGATTCGTTTCGATTTGAACAGTCAGGTAGCTCCAGCGTGTGCTCATGGCTTGATCTCCAATTTGGGGTTGAGATTAGGCAGACAGGCTGCCAAACGCTGCTGGCCTCTCATTCCAATGCGTCGGAATTCCATGCAGGAGGCCAGCCTCGGGCGTCACAGTGTCAACCAGCATGGCTTGCCCACCAGGCAAAGTTCATTCTGGACACCGGCTGCGCTTCGGAGCCTATTGCACCCTCGCCAGTCCCGTTTCCGCCTCTGGCGCCAGCGTGTGAATTACCTCCCCTTTTGCATTGAGGAACTCGATGGCGCCGTACCCCTCTTCGGTTACGGTCAGCCGCAGGCGTGTCTTGTCCGCTTTGTCGTTCAATGCGATCGCAGGGGCACCGTCTGCACCCACCACCATTCGGATGCGCGTGGACGTTTTAACCCCGGGAACCAAGCGGTTGTCGAGGGCAGGCTCACGCAGCAGCGGCGGTGCTTGGTTGATCGAGAACGCCACCTCGCCGTCCGGCGAGACGCGCCAGCCGATGGCATCCATCGCCGGGTGATCCAAGGCCAGAACGGCCATCCCCCCGGCCACGTCGGCGGTTCCGAAGCCGCCCCGCTCGCTGCCCTTGTCGTCGTAAAGCACCAGCCCGGCGACGTTGAACGCCCGGCGGTATTGGATCCCATCGATGATCGGCGCCGGCGTCCGGCCTGAAAGGGTCATGCGGATGACCCCGTTCTCATCGACGATATCGATGCGCTGTGCAGTGATCCGATCATGGTCGGGCTTAGCGACCTTTGTCTCCGGACTGCGGGACTCAATGATGCGCTGCAGCGCGTCCAGAGAGGGTCGGGACGGGGCTGAATCCTCCGTCGCATTTGAGAGAGGAGAGACAAACATGGAAGCAAGGAAAACGGCGAAGGCAAGTTTCTTCATACAAGTTCCCGTGACGGTTAATGCTTCTGGCGTAGCGCTTTGACGCTTCAGCAAGACCTCACCTCCACGTCACCCACGCCCCCGGCTGCACTGACTGGACGTCGATGGCAGTTCCCCGCGCCACCCTGACCAGAGCGCCCAGAGGATCGTCTACTTCCTGATACTCATCAACCCCCGATATGCCGTAGTGGATTGGGACGAGAAGCCGCGCGCCCAGGACGGTTGCGGCGGCGATGGCCTGCTCGGGCGTCAGAACGCCCGGCTGTCCGCTGRCAGGCTTGCGCCATCCGAACGTGGCGCCGTTGATCGGCAGGAACGCCACATCGAAGGGTCCGAGCTGACGGCCGATCTTCCACCAGTGGCCGTGCCACATCGTGTCTCCCCCATGGAATACCCGCCGGCCCGCGGCCGACACTACCCAGGACACCTGAGTATCGCCGTATCCGTCCGAGGCGGGCACCGCCGTGGCGGTGAAGTCACCTAGCAACTGCGGCTCCCAAAGCGTTGCGGGACGTGCCCGGGCGCCTCCAGGGACGGGAAGCGGATGGGTCCCCTCGGGGTAAATCAAGCTACCGCCGTTCCGCAGCGCCTGGACCACCGCACCGGCGTCGAAGTGGTCCGAGTGGACGTGCGTCAGCAAGACCGTCGTGTCGCCCACCCCGCCCTCAACGGGAACCAGGACGTCCGGCAGTGCCCTGCCCCACTCCGCAGCATTGGTCAGGGGGTCGATCAGCAAGGTTGAGCCTGGCAGCTGCAGGCGAATGCCCGCCCAGGCAAGGCGCTGAATCCGCAGGTCGTCCGACGCTGGCCGTGCGACGGCGTGGGAGACCGGCAACAGCGCGGCCGTGGCGCCAGCGGCGAGGCCGGAAAGAAAGACGCGACGGCCCATGCGTGCGCCATCTGTCACGTCGCCGCTCATGCGACATCCGCCGAACGGGCCAGGTAGGTGTCCAGCTCAAAGATGCCCTGGGATTCGATGGCCTCCAGGTTGTGCAGATGCCACGCCGTTTCGAACGCGCTTGCCTCGACGCCGGGCGCCAGGCAATCCCCGATCCGAAGGGTGGCCAACCGGGACGCCAGCGATGCACCCTCGCCTTGCGCGCGTATCGCCACCACGTTCTGGCGGATCCGGTCCAGGTAGTGCAGTGCGTTGTCGAGCACGGCGGCGTCAAAGCGGCCCATGTGCCCACCGATGACAGTGCCGCGCCCGAACTGCTTCACCCGACCAATGGCCGTTCGAATCTGGACCGGATCGGCCTTTGAGAGGTAGACGATGTTGCCCACGATGTTGTCGCCCACGCAGACCAAGTCGGCGGTGGGAACATCCACGCTGATGTGATCCATCGTCTTGCCGGGATTGTGCAGCAGGCGTAGCTCATGGCGGCCCCAGCGGATGCGCATCGCGCTGTCGAACACCACCTGCGGCTCGCAGTAAAACGCGTCGACACGGCGGTTCTGTGACAGGAAGGTGTGGCGGTAGTTGCGGTGCGCGATGACCATGGCATCGGGGAAGGTCGAGAGCCCCGCGATGTGGTCGCTCATGAAATGGGTGGCGACGATGACGCGCACCGTTTTCCCCAGCTCGTCGCAGATCAGCACGCGCAACGCAGCCGCGTCGGCCGCACTTCCGAGTGCATCCACCAGCAGCGCGTCATTGCCATCGAGGAACACGGTTGCAACGGATTGGTGGTCCTCGCCGACGCACAAGAACACGTCCGGACCCAGCGGTTTCAGATGCATGTCGGCTACCCTTTGAATGGAGGCCGCCATGATTGACGGACGGACAGACGCCGACAAACGAGAAGATTTGACCTTCAGATTAGTAAAACTAACCTGATAAGATCGGCCATCCGTGCTGGCAGGAACCCCCTGATGAAGCCGCGCCACGCCCCTCCCCTCACTGCGTTGAGAGCGTTTCAGGCCGCTGCACGTTCCTTGAGCTTCCAGAAGGCGGCCACCCAGCTCTTTGTCACACCGGCCGCGGTGAGCCACCAGGTCAAACGCCTCGAGGCCCACCTGGGCACCGAGCTCTTCGAGCGTGGCCATCGTACGGTGACGCTCACCCCGCAGGGCGCCGCCCTTGCGGCGTCGCTCACTGAGATTTTCGGGATGCTCGATCTCGCACTGGACCGAGCCGCACCGGCTGAACCCGGCCACCTGCGCGTCAGCACCATGGAGTCTTTCGCCGCGAAGTGGCTGGCGCCCCGGCTTCATCGGTTCCACGACGCCCACCCGGATATCCACGTTCGGCTTTTGACGACCGATCAGCTGGTCGACGTTGGCCAGGACCAAGTTGATGTCGCGATCCGATACGGCCTGGGGACATACCCGGGCGTGCAGGTCGAGAAGTTGATGGACGCCCCGGTGTTTCCGGTGTGCGCCCCGGGCACGTCACGGAAGGATGGCAAGCCGATTGCATCGCCCGCCGATCTCGCCGATGTCGCGTTCATCCATGATCAAAGCGCTGAAGGACGTCCGGGCGTTCCCGATTGGGCGGCGTGGCTGCAGGCGGCTGCCTTGCAGGGCGTATCCGCTAACGCCGGCCCCTTGTTTCCCAGTATCTATCTAGCCCAGGAGGCAGCGGTCAACGGGCACGGCGTTGCGTTGGGATTGGCTCCCCTGGTAGAAGAAGATCTGCGGCGAGGACGGCTTGTTAGGCCCTTCGACGGCAGCCTGCCTAATGCGTATGCGTTCTGGGCGGTCCGCCCGCTCGCCGCACGTCGTAAAAGCGCAACAGACGCCTTCTGTCACTGGCTGCAGACGGAAGCCACCGGAACTCTTTCCTCACCCGCCTTGCAGCGGACCGGTGTCCCTTGACCCCTCGACGAATCAAGGGCCGGTCCGAAGCCGGTGAGCAGGCTCGGGGGCGCCAGAGCCAGGGAGCCGGGGCATCCGCTGCGGAGAGGAGGTGGTCCGTCACTACAGCCCCATCACGCTCCGGCGGAGATGCTGCGTTTCAGCCCCCCCTGTTCAGGAGCAGCGATGCCCACGTCAGCATCCTTCGTTATCCGCTCCTTTGAAGCGATTTATGCCTCGTCGGGCGATGTGGAGCGCATCCTCGCCCTGACTATGGAGTGTGGCAAATGCAAGGCGACCTCATCCTCAGGAACGGGCTCCTTGGTTCAATTGTCTGGCGGTGCACTGTTCCGGTGCGCCCATTGCGGTTGCCACCAAGCCGTCAGCAACGCTCGGCTGTCGGCCATCCAAGGCCCCACCGGCGGGGGGACGTCGGCGTCGAAGCCGCTTCCCCGAGAGGCGACTTCGGCACGCAAGCCCATCTGCGCCAGACCGCCGTCGCTGCCGCTTGCAATGACGAGGTAGCCACCTCATAGGGTGACCACAGCC